>NZ_JANQIH010000063.1 GCF_028282265.1 Allomuricauda sp. | reverse complement strand
TTAAAGGTAGAACCCCCTACCCTTTCGGAAATGGATTTGTTGAACCCACAGACCATTCTGATTTCGGCGCTCCAAATCAAGACCCAAACGAAAGAATATTTTGAGACCATGGCCAAAAAGCGGTTGACGGCCATCGCCTTCGAGTACATCCGGGATGAGGATGGGAAGTATCCCGCCGTTCGCTCCTTGAGTGAAATTGCCGGAATCTCATCCGTGTTGATTGCCTCTGAACTTATGGCCACAACTAACAAAGGTAACGGATTGATGTTTGGGAACATCAGTGGAGTTCCACCGGTAGAAGTTGTCATTATTGGGGCGGGAACCGTTGGTGAATTTGCTGCACGTTCGGCATTGGGGCTTGGCGCCAATATAAAGGTGTTTGACAATTCCCTAACTAAACTGCGTAAGCTCCAGACCAACCTGAATCGTACGATTTATACTTCCACCATACAGCCCAAAAATCTATTGAAAGCCTTAAAACGATGTGATGTGGCCATAGGGGCAACCCGAGGTAAGGACCGTTCTCCTGTTGTGGTATCCAGTTCCATGGTTGAGAACATGAAAAAAGGAGCCGTTATCATTGACGTGAGCATAGATATGGGCGGTTGTTTTGAAACCTCAGAGCTTACCACCCACGACAAACCAACAGTAGAAAAGTTTGATGTTATCCACTATGGAGTACCCAATATTCCTGCGCGATATCCTAGAACCTCTTCCATTTCCATAAGTAACATCTTTACCCCCTATTTGCTGAAAATTGGTGAGGAAGGTGGGTTGGAGCACTCCCTGCGTTTTGACCGTGGTTTGCGAAACGGACTCTATATGTATCATGGCATTTTGACCAATAAATCAGTTGGCGATTGGTTCGGACTTTCGTACAGCGATATTAACTTTCTTATTTTTTAAACTGCATGGCTTTTTTGCGTCGTTTGGGCTGGTATTTGGTCGGACTATCTATAGGTATTATTTTTTTGATTTTCTTTTTACAAAAAAAGGCGGACGAAACCGGAACAGAGTTTTGTTATTTTCCCAATTGCCGGGTGCTAAAGGATATGCGTTCGAAACCCATTGTCTTTGGAGATAAACTGGAAGCGGCCCATCGGGACACCCTTTTGATTAACTCCTTTTTAAAAGATGGGGATATCAATTTTCGAAAAAGTGATACCCAAAGTGAACCTTGTAAGACTTACTTTGTTGAACAGACCATCAAAGAAGTCGATTATACGCTTCAAGTAAAAAGTTGTACCTCAAACGTTATTGTGGAGCGACTTGTCGAAGACAACTAAATGTCCAACTTCCTCCGCTTTTTTTCTTTTTGAAGTAGGGCCAACTCGCGACTCGTCTGCCCGGCAACCGATGTGTTTTCTTCTGCTCTTCGGATTAAATAGGGCATCACATCCCTGACAGGTCCGTAAGGCACATACTTGGCAGCATTGTATCCCGCGTAGGATAGGTTATAGGTGATATGGTCGCTCATTCCGAAGAGTTGTCCAAACCAAACATTCGGACTATCATTAGGAATGTTCTGTTCCTGCATCCGTTGCACCAGCTTTAGGCTGCTTAACTCGTTATGGGTCCCCGCAAAAATGGCCATGTGGTTCAAGTTTTCCATCATAAAATCAATCGCAGCATCAAAGTTGTCATCAGTGGCCTGCTTTGATTCGCAAATGGGGCTTTTATATCCTTTTTCCTTGGCGCGTTCATTTTCTTTTTCCATATAGGCTCCACGTACCACTTTGAGGCCCACGTAAAACTTCTCCAGAGAAGCAATTTCGTTGAGCTCTTTTATGTAGTTCATTCTATCCCAACGATACATTTGCGCTGTATTGAAAACTACGGCCTTTTCTTTATTATACTTGCGCATCATATTAAGGGCAATATCATCGGCAGCTTGTTGCATCCAACTTTCCTCAGCATCAATCAAAAGTGCAACATCGAGGTCAAAAGCCTTTTTGCAAACTTGTTCGTAGCGATCAAGAATACGATGCCATTCCGAAGTTTCAGTTTGGGTTAAAGCTATACCGTTGCTTACCTTTTCGTATAATTCAAACCGGCCAAATCCTGTGGGTTTGAAAACTGCAAAGGGAATTGCATCTTTTTCCTTGACAAAATCCAGTACTTCCAAGGTTTTCCGTAATGCTAATTCAAACTGGTCCTCTACCTCCTTTCCCTCAACGGAATAATCCAAAATGGAACATACCCCTTTCTCGAACATTTTGTCGATTATAGGCATGCAATCCTCCTCGGTAGTGCCACCACAGAAATGGTCGAATACCGTGGCACGTATAAGTCCCTCGACTGGTAAATACGCCTTAATGGCAAAATTGGTGACCGCCGTACCGATTCGTACGAGAGGTTCGTTGGCAATAAGTTTAAAGAGAAAGTAGGCTCTTTCCAGTTCTGAATCGGTCTTTAAATCAAAGGCGATTGCAGTATTCTCAAAATTCACGAGCATTTTTGATAATCTAATAACAAATCAAATATAAGTAGGCTTTTGATAAGATTATCAACAAAAATAGTCTTTATTTAGCGCGATAATTGGGTTATGGATTCTATAAAGTCTGATACGTACGAAGTTCATTTAAACGAGTTGGCCGAAGCCGCATTTGAACAGCACATTCAGCGTCATAATTATTCAAAGATTTTTGTTCTGGTCGATGATAACACAGAAAAGCATTGTCTACCAAAACTGAAAAGCCTCTTGGCGAAAAATACAGACCATATCTTAAAAATAACTCCAGGAGAGGAACACAAAACCATACAGACCTGTTATACCCTTTGGCAGCAATTGTCGAATCGAGGAGGTGATAGAAAAAGCCTTCTCATCAATCTGGGCGGTGGCGTACTTACCGACCTAGGGGGATTTGTGGCTTCTACCTTTAAGCGTGGTATCGATTTTATCAACATCCCCACTACCCTTTTGGCCATGGTTGACGCATCTATTGGCGGAAAAACAGGGGTGGATTTGGGTTCATTAAAAAATCAGGTCGGCGTTATCAATCAACCCGAAATGGTGTTGGTTTTTCCCAAATTACTCAAGACCCTTGAACATAGACAGACCGTTAGTGGCTATGCCGAAATGTTGAAACATGGCCTAATCAGGGATGCGGAGTATTGGGAGAAGCTTCGGGCCGCAGAGAATTTTACCGAAGCGGAGTCCATACAAAAATCCATTGCAATTAAGAACTCCGTAGTACAGGAGGACCCAACTGAGCAGGGAATTCGAAAAATTTTGAACTTTGGCCATACCCTAGGGCATGCCATTGAGTCTTATTTTTTGGAGAGTTCGGACAAGCCCTCTTTGCTTCATGGAGAAGCTATAGCTGTTGGAATGATATTGGAAGCTTACCTATCGCACGAATTAAAGGGTCTTTCTAAACTATCGCTTCATGAAATCAAGCAAACGTTTCTGAAACACTTTGATAGGGTTCATTTCGAAAAGGAAGATATTGATGTGATTGTTGATTTAATGCGATATGACAAAAAAAATGCACACGGAAATATCAACTTTGTACTCCTGCAAGAAATAGGAGCTGCGGTAACTGACATCAAAGTACCAGAGAATCTTTTTGAAAAAGCCTTTGCTTACTACAAGGAATAATTCTTACATATACTAAAAACGTTCGTTTACAACTCTTTGAATTTATCAAATTCAAAAATTAATAGTTTAGGTAGGCAAATCATATACACCTGCCATGAAACGAGTTTTAATAGATTACAAGAAGCTAAACCATGATGTAGCCGCGCGTCTTATTGATTCTTATCCATACGGTTATGGAGATGATGACATCATTACCCTAAAAAAACCGAATGGAGAAATTGTGGAAGCCGTGGAAGTACGTACGGAGGATACCATTTATTTGGTGAAAATTAGTAAGAGTCTTTCACATTTCATCTCTAATTTTGAAGAGACCATTGAAAAGGAATTGGACAAAAAGGTGGAACCAGAAGCTGCCTTCCCCATCGAAGGAGAAACAAGCCCAAATCCTGAGAACGAGTCCGAAGGGGAATCAGAAAACGAAAGCCTATTTTAAAAACTACCTTTTTAAAGATAACGTTCCTGAATAATTTTCAGGTGATGCATCTGATGGCCGCATATTACAAAACCCAAGGCCCTTGCACTCATTTTGGCATTGCTGGCAGTACCCAAACGCTTGAGTACATCGGCATTAAAAGAAGAAAAAAGCAGTATGGTGCTTTCCCGCACACTTCTGAATTCTTCCAGGATTTCTTCCTTGGTCCTTTCATTGGACTTTGATTCCACAACGTAGTCGTCCTGTTCGAAACCGGGCAAAGCCGTTTTGTCGTTTCTAGCAAAACGAAACGCGCGATATTGAAAAACTCTTTCGGCATCAATCAGATGAAGTAATACTTCCGAAATGGTCCACTTTCCGTCTGCATAGGAGAAATCTAACTTATCATCTGGAATGCCCTTGACAAAATCCAAAAACTCGTCTTTCCCCTTTTTTAAAGTAGGCAATAAATCGACCTCTTTGAGAATTCCAATATAACCAGAATAATAGGGATGATACTCCGAAGTTGATAACCCGGAACTTAAAACCATATCTAAAACGCTTCTATAATTCGTTGAAAATTGTGTGCATCAAACGCTTTTTGTCATTGATGCTCTCCTCGAGTGAAATCATGGTTTCAGTTCTGCTGATTCCATCAATATCATCGATTTTAAAAATGATGTTCTTAGCATGCGTTGTATCTCTGGCCCTTATTTTACAAAAGATGTTGAACTTTCCGGTGGTGATGTGGGCAACAGTGACGTACGGAATCTGATTCAACCGTTCCAATACAAACTTGGTCTGATGGGTCTTCTCGAGAAAAATACCCACGTAGGCGATAAAGGAATATCCCAGTTTTACGTAATCCAATGTTAGCGAAGAACCTTTGATAATTCCTGATTCTTCCATCTTTTTTACTCGTACATGAACCGTTCCTGCAGAAATCAACAGCTTTTTGGCAATATCCGTAAAAGGGGTACGGGTATTGTCGATTAACATGTCTAGTATTTGGTGATCAATTTCGTCTAATTTTACTTTGCTCATAGTGTTGGTATTTTCAACAAAAGTAGACAATTAAGAAAATTAACGTAAAAAAAAACCGCTTTTTTTAAAAAAAATGTAAGAATAGGCCAAAAACAGCCAAAATATTATTTCTGAGTTGAAATGATTTCGTAAATACTTTCCTCTTTTGAAATAGCATTAAAATCCTGTTCGATGGCACAATCATAAATTTGGTGACCAAAATAGGTCTTCAAATCCCCTTTATTTGTGATTTGCGGAAGAAACTGAATTTGATTTTTTGATAAGAATTCTTGGTAACGGATGCCCACGCTAGTTTTGGAATCAAAGTTGGGATTAATCAAATGCACATTGTTTATTATGATATCGTAAAAAAGCTTTTTGTTCTCAGGAATATCCCAATAATCTTCGGTCTTAAATGTATCTATGTCATCATCCGAGATGGCCTGAAGTGCCTTTAATAGGGCGTAAAAAATGTATTTTCTGGTTTCCTCCCTTGAATAATCTTTCTGAAAATGACCAGCCTCAAAAAGAATGGTGGGAACACCTTCCATCTGGAACGAATCCCCTACGCAATTTTCATTGAATGAATCGTCATAACGGCCTACTTGACTTGGGATCATATTCTGTAACACCTCATTCATCGCAACAATGACTTTCATCGCTATTTCCCTGGAATGGGTGACCGTGCGTTCCGCATCCATAGAAGGGGAAAGAAACGAAACCGTTGCAGGTCTAGGATGAGCCCCTGCACTAAACAAAGTCCTCTGGTCATGTAAATTGAAGCAATAATTCGGCTGGAACGAATCAAAAAGCTTGCGCAGTACCAGACTTTCAGGTTGTGATTTCATTTTGGCATCGCGATTCAAATCGATATCGTTGGCATTGGAACGGGTATAGGCTTCTGCGCCATCGGGGTTCAAAATGGGAACGATTTTAAGCGTGCATTTTTCCAAAATGACTGTGGCCTTTTGATCAAGGCCAGTTAAATAGTTTACAAGGTCGGCAACCGCTTTTGTTGTGGTCGATTCATTGCCATGCATCTGGGACCACATCAGTATTTTAATGGAGCCCTTGCCCAATGTGAGCGCCGGGATGTCCTTACCTAAAACAGACTGTCCAATAACCGAGGTATATGCTGCGTGCTTCAACAACCAGTCAGCATCAAGATGTTTTAAGGAAATATATCTGCCGTGTAAAGAAGATTCAATATATGAACTATGAGAAACCATTTTCATGCTCCAATTAAAGTTACAAAAGTAAACGTACTGGAGTTTACAATTGTATACAAAAATGGTATTGAATTATGATTCTTGTTTTACAATTGTTATCAATTGTTTCACACTTGTACCGAGTTTTGGAGGAGATTTAGGCAATACCTATTTATATTAGCTTAAATCATTTATAAACAATACTTTAATATGCTTAATCCAAACTCTTTATTTATATATTTCTTGTGGGAATCAATATGGTTTCTTTCTGGATTGGGGTGATTTCTTTATTTTAGTAACCATTAATTTACATTTGTGAACGATAAAATAATATCAAGAATAAAAAGGCTATTAGAGCACTACGATTTGAGTGTTTCGGCGTTTGCAGACCATATTGGAGTACAGCGTTCGAGTATGTCCCATATTTTAAATGGACGCAATCGGCCTAGTTTAGATTTTATTCTGAAAGTAGTTCAGGCCTATCCTGAAGTTAATCTATATTGGCTGCTTAACGGCAAGGGGACTTTTCCTTCCGAAGGCAACGGAACAACTTCCCCTACTCTTAAATTTTCTGAAACAACTCAGGGTGCACCAAAGGAAGAGTCCCATAAGGTAGTTGTGGAAACAAAGTCAAAAGAGATTTCAAGGATAGTCCTTTTTTATTCTGATGGAACTTTTGAGTCATTTGATGCAAAAAAGCAATAAGGTTATTCTTTTTATTGTATGGTTTCATTTTACTTTGCAACCATGATAAAAAAAGTTTTAACCTCTTTCCTTTTCTTCTCCATATTAGCTTGCAGTTCACCTCCACAAAGGAACTGTTCCAATTTTAAAACTGGCAATTTTTCTTTTACAACGGAAATCGATGGGGTCAAAAAGGAAACCACTTTTTACAGGACTGAAGACACCGAAGTGGATTTTTTTGAGGGAAAACGCGATACTTCATCCGTTCGATGGATCAATGATTGTGAATATGTGCTCAAAAATAAAAATCCGAAAAGCAAAGCCGAAGAAAAATCTATCCACATCAAAATATTGACCACTACCGATTCTTCATACACTTTTGAATACAATGCAATCGGAGATAAGCGAAAATTTAAGGGAACCGCATTTAAAATACACTGACCATGTTTGAAATTTTTACTAGTCCAGATGCCTGGATGGCATTGCTAACCTTGACATTCCTGGAAATTATTCTGGGCATAGACAATATCATTTTTATCTCAATCGCCGCTGGAAAGCTTGAAAAAAACGACAGGAGAAAGGCGACCAATCTAGGTCTTGTTTTAGCAATGGGTATGCGAATTCTTTTGTTATTCGGAATCACATGGCTTACCAAAATGAAGAAACCATTTTTGATTTTGGACGAGTCATGGATTCACGGTGGAATCAGTTGGCAGGCTCTGATTTTGTTTTTGGGAGGACTTTTCTTGTTGTACAAAAGCACCAAGGAAATCCATGAAAAAATAGAAGACCGCGGGCATGATGAACGGGAAGTTACAAAATCACGCTCTTCATCTTTGGTCAATGCTATTGTTCAAATCACCGTAATCAATATTGTTTTCTCTTTTGATTCCATTTTAACCGCGATTGGTATGACCAATGGTATTTCACCAAATCCCAATGATGCGCTTATTTTAATGATTACTGCCGTGGTGGTGTCGGTCATCATTATGATGCTGTTTGCGAATCCGGTTGGAGAATTTGTGAATCGTCATCCTTCGGTACAGATTTTGGGACTTTCTTTCTTAATATTGATAGGATTTATGCTAATCACAGAAGCGGCCCACTTGTCCCATTTGGTCGTATTTGATAATGAAATAGGAGCAATTCCAAAGGGCTACCTCTATTTCGCCATTGCCTTTTCTTTAATGGTGGAGTTTTTTGATTTACGAATGAAGAAAAACAAAAAAGCCAACGCAGCACTTGAAGAATAGCCCCTAGTTAGGTCTTTCAAATGCTACTTTTGGATACGCCTGTTTTTGCTTTTTGAACATTTGTTGTTGCTGTTTCACCGTAAGCGTGCTACCATCGTGACTCCAGCCCGGTGGACCGAAAATGTACATTAATTTGTGGGATAGTTTTTTTGATTTTTTTATATCATTCCAGATATCCTTGAACTCATGAGTAAGAATTACCACGGGATTATATGATTCAGGAGAATGAATGACGCCATATTTTACATCTATATCGTCATCCAGCTCTTTCCACGTACCAAACAATTTATCGAAAATGTTCAAAAAACCTCCGTGATTTTTGTCCAAGTACTCCACGTTTTGTGCATGGTGTACTTGGTGCATGGTATGTGTATTGAAAATCTTTTCCAAAAAACCCAACTTAGGAACATAGACCGAATGGAGTTGAAATTGCCATAATGCCTCGATTCCAAGGCACACTACGACCATTTCCGGAGGGAAACCAATAGCGGTCATCCACATATAAAAAAGCGGTTTGTACAAAATAGTAAACCATCCGTTGCGAACCGCGGTTCCCAAATTGTAATTATCGGAAGAGTGGTGTACTATATGGGCGGCCCACAGAAGTCGAATTTCGTGATTGGCCCTATGAAACCAATAATACGTGAAATCATCAGCCAACTGACACAGCAACCACACGTACCAAGCGTAACCAAATGACTCATAGCCCAGAAAATTTCGTCTTACTCCGTCAACAATCGGATTGCACAGTTCATAAACAGATTCGAAAAGGACAATCGCAAAAACCACTTTGAACAACGGACCCAAAAGAGCAGAACCTACTCCCATAAAACCACTGGCCGCAAGATCTTTCCAATTGTATAGATGGTCATCTCCATGTGTTTTACTGTAAGTAAGTTCAAATAAAATAAAGGCAATAAAAACTGGTACGCCGTAAACCAGCGGGTTAGTAAAATCCATATAGAATATCTCAGATAATGGCTTGGTGTGTATAGGTATTCAGCAAAATAGGCAGAATAAGTGATTAAAACAATGTTGTTTGGTCAGAATCGTCTTTTTTCTCTTTCTTATCGCCATTATTTCCCTCAACCGCTTCCTCATCGACCACTTCAATTTCCTCTGGAACGGTTTCTTTGGGCTCTTCATACGGAAGTGGTTTCAAAGCATTGATGTTTTTTACCTTTTCTGTGGTTAGTTGATTACCCAAAGCTTTGATTCCCTTGATGGTAATAAAATCCTCCAGGTCAACCTTTTGATTCGGTTTTGCCTCTTTTCCTCTTGGCTTTGAAAATTCAATTTCGACTACAGGTCTCCAGTCGGTGGAAATTAATTCCAAAAAAGATTTTGGATGTTCTGATATGATGAGTTCCTCCCTATTCGAATTTTCAACTAAAAACCTTTTGACATAATAGCGCTCTTTTTCGCCATCAAAATGTATGGCAGAAACCGGTTTGGTCGGTTTCCATTTTTCAAGAACCACCATGTCATCAGTGAATCGGGTAAGCAAATCGGGTGGAATAGTTTTCAATTTTCCCTTTTGATCCACTATCAATAATAGGTCTTCACCTCTAAATTCTCCCAAAAGTTCTCCACGTCCGTCAACGTTCAAACGACTGACCACATCATCAAACCATATTTTTCTGGGCTTCAGGGTAGAGACACCTTTCTCTTTGAGTTCAATACGTTTTACAGGGTATTTCGTAACCAGGTTTCCCTTAGAAGCCCTTCCTTTGATGAGTAGATCGGCAAAATCTAAATCCCATTTCAGTTTTTTAATACTACCTGATTGCCGCAGCAATACTGTAACGATTTCCGCCTCACCATTGGGATTGGCGGTGAAGTAAAGCACATCGGCGGATGGCTTACCTCCCGAAAGCTGGTATATTTTGTCTCTTGTTACCCCGGTTACGTTGAACCTTTTAATGTAGCTAGGACCTCCTTTACCATCTTTATAGATCATATTATATGTGGTGCGGCTATCTTTCTTTTTAAAAACCCCCACATGAATAATATTCTTGCCGATGAAAGTTTTAGAGTCTACCTTGGTAACCATCATCTCTCCTTTTTTGGTAAAAACGATGATATCATCTATGTCGCTGCAGTCTGTTACGTATTCATCCTTACGTAGAGAGGTGCCAATGAACCCCTCTTCCCTATTTACATAGAGTTTGGTATTCCTTATTACAACCTTAGTGGCCTCAATGTCATCAAAAATCTTGATTTCCGATTTACGCTCACGTCCTTTGCCATATTTCTTTTTCAATTCTTTGAAATACGCAATGGCGTAATCTACTAAGTGCTCCAAATCATGTTTGGTCTGGGCTATTTTTTCTTCTAAGGATTCAATATGCTGTTGCGCTTTTTCCAAATCGAACTTGGAAATTCGCTTGATTCGAATTTCGGTCAGTCTCACGATATCCTCTTCCGTAACCTCTCGTTTTAAATTCTTGGTAAAAGGTTTCAGTCCTTTGTCAATGGCAGAAACCACGCCTTCCCAGGTCTCCTCTTCTTCAATATCCCGATATATTCGGTTTTCGATAAAGATTCTTTCCAGCGAAGCGAAATGCCACTGTTCTTCCAGTTCACCTAACTGAATTTCCAATTCTGATTTCAAAAGCTCCACGGTATAATCGGTAGATCTTTCTAGCATCTCTCGAACCCCTATAAAAAGTGGCTTGTTATCCTTAATAATACAACCCAAAGGAGATATTGAAGATTCACAGGAAGTGAAGGCATATAGAGCATCGATGGTTTTGTCGGGTGAAATACCACTGGGAAGATGAACCAAAATTTCGACATCAGCAGCTGTATTGTCCTCGATTTTTTTGATTTTTATCTTGCCCTTATCATTGGCTTTAAGGATAGAATCTATTAAAGAAGAAGTGTTGGTGCCAAAGGGTATCTCATTAATAACCAGGGTGTTCTTGTTTAATGTGGATATTTTGGCCCTTACCCTAACCTTACCTCCTCGCATTCCATCATTATAGTTGGTCACATCTATGATTCCTGCAGTAGGAAAATCGGGAAACAGTTTAAAACGCTGTCCTTTTAGATGTTTGATGGAAGCATCTATGAGTTCATTAAAATTATGGGGCAGCACTTTGGTTGAAAGCCCAACCGCGATGCCCTCTGCTCCTTGTGTCAATAGCAACGGGAATTTAACCGGTAGATTAACGGGTTCTTTTTTGCGCCCGTCATAAGATAGTTGCCATTCGGTAATCTTAGGACTGTAGACCACATCCAAAGCAAACTTGGAAAGTCGTGCTTCAATGTATCGGGAGGCAGCTGCACCATCACCGGTCAATATGTTCCCCCAGTTCCCCTGCGTATCTATAAGCAGGTCTTTCTGCCCTAACTGCACCATGGCATCAGCAATACTGGCATCGCCATGAGGATGATATTGCATGGTGTGCCCAACAACGTTCGCTACTTTGTTGTATCGTCCGTCATCCAGTTCTTTTAGTGAGTGCATGATTCTGCGCTGAACGGGCTTAAATCCGTCTTCAATAGCAGGAACCGCACGTTCAAGAATTACGTAGGAAGCGTAATCAAGAAACCAGTCCTTGTACATTCCGGTTACCCGGGTCAGTGAATCTTGGGAGTTTTCTTGGTTTTCCAAACCTTCTTCGTTCAAGGCTTCATTCTCTTCCATTCAGAAGGATAATTTATTTGGTTTACAGCTGATTTTCTTCTATTAAATCAAGTTCTACTTTAAGGTTATTTATGATGAAATCCTGTCGGTCGGGTGTATTTTTCCCCATATAGAATTTCAATAGGTTGTCTATACTTAAGGCTTTGTCCAACATAACCGGTTCCAACCGTATATCATCTCCTATGAAATGCTTGAACTCATCCGGAGATATCTCACCCAATCCTTTAAAACGGGTGATCTCAGGTTTTCCGGAGAGCTTTCCGATAGCATTTCGTTTCTCCTCCTCACTGTAACAATAGATGGTTTCCTTTTTATTGCGAACCCGAAACAAAGGAGTCTGCAAGATATAGAGGTGGTTTTCCTTTATGAGTTCTGGAAAGAACTGAAGGAAAAATGTTATCAAAAGCAAACGAATATGCATACCATCCACATCGGCATCTGTGGCAATCACGATATTGTTGTATCGCAAATCTTCCAAAGATTCCTCAATGTTTAGTGCGGCTTGTAAAAGATTGAATTCCTCATTTTCATATACAATCTTTTTAGACATTCCGTATGAATTCAAGGGCTTCCCTCTCAGACTAAAAACTGCCTGAGTGTTAACGTCCCGTGATTTGGTTATGGAACCTGACGCCGAATCTCCTTCCGTAATAAAAAGAGTGGTCTCTAAACGGCGGTCATTTTTCATGTCCTGCAGATGGACTCTACAATCCCGAAGTTTTTTATTGTGCAGACTTGCTTTTTTTGCCCGTTCCCTTGCCAACTTTCGAATTCCGGAAAGCTCTTTCCTCTCCTTTTCAGCTTGAATAATCTTTCGTTGAAGCGCTTCTGCCGTTTCAGGGTTTTTATGGAGATAGTTATCCAAATACCTTCCAACGAAATCATTGATATAGGTACGTACTGTGGGAAGGCCTCCGCCCATTTCTGTAGAACCCAATTTGGTCTTGGTCTGACTTTCAAAGACAGGCTCCATAACCTTAATGGAAATTGCTGAGATTATGGACTTGCGAATATCGGAAGCATCGTAGTTCTTTCCATAATAATCGCGCAGTGTCTTTACAATGGCCTCGCGAAACGCAGCTTGGTGGGTTCCCCCTTGAGTAGTATGCTGCCCATTTACAAAAGAATGGTACTCCTCGCTATATTGTGTTTTACTGTGGGTCAAGGCTACTTCAATGTCATCCCCTTTCAAATGAATTATGGGATATAACATGTCGGAAACATTGTTGTTATCTTCCAATAAATCCTTCAATCCATTTTCGGAATGAAACTTTTCTCCATTAAAAACTATGGTTAAGCCCGGATTGAGATAAACATAGTTTTTGAGCATGCGTTCCACATACTCATTGCGATATTTATATTTCTTAAAGATAGATTCGTCCGGTACGAAACTGACCTTGGTACCGCGACGCCGGGAGGTTTCCTCCAGAAGATCCTCCGTAACCAGGTTTCCGGTTTCAAATTCAGCCGTTTTGGATTTCCCATCTCTGTTGGACTCCACCTTAAAATAGGCAGATAAGGCATTGACCGCCTTGGTTCCTACTCCATTAAGCCCGACAGATTTTTTAAAGGCTCGTGTGTCATATTTCCCCCCTGTATTCATCTTGGAGACCACATCTACCACTTTACCCAATGGTATTCCGCGGCCATAATCCCTAACGGTAACGGTATTTTCTTTTATGTTGATGTCGATGGTCTTCCCAGCACCCATTACAAACTCATCGATACAGTTGTCGATGACTTCCTTTAGCAAGATGTAAATACCGTCATCTGCGGAAGAGCCATCTCCGAGTTTTCCAATGTACATCCCGGGACGCATACGGATATGCTCCTTCCAATCGAGTGAGCGAATATTGTCCTCTGTATATTGGGTTTCTGCCATTAGTTAAGGGTTAATCCTAGCTAATATAAAATTTAGCCACAAAAATAAAAGTGCAACAGCGAGAAATTAATCAACAAGGTTTGTTGATAGAAAAATAAAGGGTTCTCGTATTAAACGTTAAACCTAAAATGCATTACATCGCCATCCTTAACGGTGTATTCCTTTCCTTCGATACGCATTTTCCCTGCCTCCTTCACCTTGGTTTCGCTTCCGTAGTTTACATAGTCATCAAAAGAAATCACTTCTGCACGGATAAAACCTTTTTCAAAATCGGTATGGATAACTCCAGCCGCTTGTGGAGCAGTTGCCCCAACGGGAATGGTCCAGGCACGAACTTCTTTTTCTCCTGCGGTAAAGTAGGTTTCTAAATTCAAGAGTCGGTAAGCACCCCGTATTAACTTTGAAGACCCTGGTTCAGACAGGCCCAAATCTTCAAGAAACATCTGTCGTTCTTCATAGGTTTCGAGTTCGGTGATATCAGCTTCGGTTCCTACCGCTAGAAAAATCACTTCTGCACTTTCTCCGGCAACGGCTTCTTTTACTTTTTCCACATAATGGTTTCCGTCAACGGCGGAAGCTTCATCCACATTGCACACGTACATTACAGGCTTGTCAGTAATCAATTGCAGTGGTTTAACGTATTCCAGCCTGTCATCCTCTGAAATAACAATCGCCCGTACCGAATCACCAGCTTCAAGGCCTTCCTTTAATTGATTCAGAATTGCTTCCTCTTTTTGGGCCTCTTTATTTCCTGTTTTAGCAGCTCGCTTTACCTTGTCCAACTTCTTCTCAACACTTTCCAAGTCTTTTAGCTGTAGTTCCATATCAATGGTCTCCTTATCGCGTATGGGGTCCACAGAACCATCAACATGAACAACATTATCGTTGTCAAAGCAACGTAAAACGTGTAGAATGGCATCGGTTTCACGAATATTTCCCAGAAACTGGTTGCCAAGCCCCTCTCCTTTACTGGCTCCCTTTACCAAACCGGCGATATCAACAATTTCAACAGTAGCTGGAATCACACGTTGTGGATTTACTAAAGTTTCCAACTTTTCCAAGCGTGAATCGGGAACATTGACCACGCCAATATTAGGCTCGATAGTGCAAAAAGGGAAGTTGGCACTTTGTGCTTTGGCATTGGAAAGGCAATTAAACAAGGTTGATTTACCCACATTGGGCAATCCGACGATACCAGCTTTCATTTAGTTTTACGTTTTGAGGCTGCAAATATAGCAGGAAGTTTTGTATGAAAGTCTAAAAAGGTTGGCCTAAGCACCAGTTAGGAAGAAATAAAATCCGAGAACTATTAGTGAAATCACACCAACTATAGCCACTAGGGATAGTATGCATCCCAGTTGCTTCCAAAATCCGTTGTATGGTTTTTTCTCCATAGCACTAATAAAGCACAAATTTACCGGATAACGCTTTATCGATTGCACGATTTTCAGTAATAATGTGTTTTAATTTCTTTAATTTCCCAACCTATTCTAATTGACCTTACATGAACCCAAAATTCCTCACATTTTTACTTTTCGCAGTCAACTGGTTCCTAAGTCACGGACAGGCAGATGCTTTAGTGGCCGATATAAAGATTGGTGATCTGTTCAAAAACGATAAACGCGAAATACCTATTGATTTTGTTGGGGAAGATAGCACTTATTACTACATCTTATATGCAGGAGGCAGATTTGGCAATGGAGATAAATCCTTACGAAAATTCAACAAAAATCTGGTTCCTGTGGGAGATGAGATTGCTTTGGAGGTTTCCAGTGATTTGGGAAAAGCAGTAAAAAAACAGGCTCTTTGGGTACCATAAAACTCGATAGTACCATTCTTCATCTTTGGGAAGAAGATTTAACGAGTAGCATAAGTCTCAATTCTGAACGTATAGAACTCGATGATTTTACACTCCGCGATAAAAAACTGCTTATCAACATTCCAAAAAAAATAGAAACAGGAAAAAGAGTGTTTACATTACTTCTGAAGAATAAGCACGGGAAGGGAATCTTTCTAATGAACGAAAATCCTTTTGGCGTGGATTCTTTGAGTTTAAGTATAACAGAAATCGATGAAAATCTTGAAGTCGTCAATGAAACCAAATACGATTTTGATCTCCCCAATGATGAGTTCTCTATAAACACTATCCAGCAAACTGGTGAAAATCAGTTTTTAATGTTAACCAAATTATATTATGGCAAAAACATTTTAAGAAAAGATTTTAAAAAGGAGTATGAATACCAATTATTTAAGCTTGACCAAGGAAATCTGCACAAGTTGGCCACCATATCCAACCAAGGGAAACACCTGAGAAGCCTTGAAATGCTGCATTCTGATTCAGGTGAGGTAATTCTATCCGGAATATACTCAGAAAAAGACCTCTATGGAATGAGAGGTGTCTATTTCTGCAAGCTGAATGGAACTTCCGGTGCAATTGTTGCCGAGAAATTTCACCCAATCACACCAGATTTCTCGTTACGGTTAATGGAGGAAAGCAAGAAAAAACAAAACTTGCTTAAGAATAGGGAAGGTAAACCCATTGAGCTTCCCTATTACATACTTCAGGACATTGTCCCTGTAGTTCAGGACGGGCATAAATTTATCTTGTTGGCAGAACAAATTCATTCCGTCACGGTGTATACACAAACCAAATATTATCATGACAATGTTGCCATGTTCCAATTGGATACCAACGGAAATCTGGAATGGAGCAACATTTTGGGCAAGCGACAATTGAAAGATAATGTGCCTATTTACTCATCGTTCCTTCCGTTCCCTAAAAATGGAAAGGTTCACTTGTTTTATAATGGAAACATCAACAATAAGTCACACACGACTGGCAAGGTGGAGAAAGCGTTTGGCTCAGAGGGTGTTTTGTTTCTAACTACCATTCAGGAAAACGGTGGATATGTTAGAAACAAGGTGGCATCCGTAGAGGAATTAGAGGGAATCTTTGGAAGACCCAGTCTTTACAGTTGGCTCGATGAGCACACGGTCATTTTCTTTGGACAAGATATCAACAACGTAAAAAACCAAAGATTTATCAAAGTAACCTTGAACAAGTACCTTTAATTAAGATATCGGCAAGTTGGTATTGGGTGTTGAACAACAAATCCTATTTTTAAAGCATGGGAAGTGTAGTTGTCCAAGGCATTCAATATGATGCCAAGTCATCATTTTTAAAGGGCCCACGCCTGGCCTCGCCGTTAATTCGAAAAGCATATCACAGTGACTCTGCAAACTATTTCGCCGAGAATGGCAGTAACATTAATCCCAATATCCTTCAGGATACCGGAGATTATGGGGTCAAAGATTACTTTGACATAACAGCCATTACCGAAAAAAATCTTCAGCATGAAAAACCCTTGTTAACGTTGGGTGGGGACCATTCCATAACGTTTCCAATCATTCAGGCGTTCCATACCAAGTTTGGAAAAGTAGATATCCTACATATTGACGCGCACGGTGATCTTTATGATGAGTTTGATGGAGACCCCTACTCCCACGCCTGTCCATTTTATAACATCATGAGCAATGGTTTGGCCCATACACTGTGTCAAGTTGGTATCCGAACCTTGAATGATAGACAACGGGAAAATGCAGAAAAACTGGGAGTCACGATTACCGAAATGAAGGATTTTGACACATTCACCATGCCCGAATTTAAAAACCCGCTGTACCTGTCATTGGATATGGATGCCCTAGACCCGGCGTTTGCTCCTGGAGTTTCCCATCATGAGCCGGGAGGGTTAAGTACGCGACAAGTGATTAATATCATCCAAAGCATCAATGTACCACTTGTGGGAGCAGATATTGTCGAATATAATCCAACTAGGGACATCAACGATATGACCGCAATGGTCTGCGCTAAATTGTTTCGAGAAATTATTTCGA
>NZ_JANQIH010000021.1 GCF_028282265.1 Allomuricauda sp. | reverse complement strand
TTGTTTATCAGATGTATGGCTACTTTCATGTTCATTGATTGTACAAATCAAGTTCATTTGATAAAAAATGGCAAGTGCCGAACAAAGGTTGTAAATGATTCCTACTTATAATTCCCAAATTCAAAAACGATATTAATGAGTTAACCATACAAAAAATGATAAACGAGATTTCAATTCAAATAGGAAGTATTTTGGGTCCTGTACTAATGATTCTTTCGTCATCAGAATACCTGAATTTTAAAATCTGGAAAGATGTTGCTCCAACTGTTGTAGCCTTAAACGGATTGGTTCTTCTCATATGCGGATTGATCATCGTGAGGTTTCATAATTTTTGGCATCTCGATTGGACCTTGGCAATTACCATATTTGGATGGTTAATACTCCTCACCGGAATCTTTAGGCTGTTTGTTCCAAACGCCAAACAAGCTGGAAAAAATACATCTACAACAATCCTCTTATCGGTTCTCTTCCTTGTTGGGGGCTTTATAACTTTTAAAAGCTACATCAGCTAATCATGTTGAAAACGCAGCAAGATGAATACCCAAGAAATAATGCATTAACTTCGATTAGTATAGCATTTGATGTTCATACCTTGCAAAACGTAGCCTCTTCACATAAACAACCCTTTAGCAATAATTAAAAAAATGGATATTGAGTTTAAAAGCCTGGGAGAAATAGAAAAATCGCATATTATCGATTTAATGAACAATGAATTGGTGCGAAGACAAATGCCGTTGTTGAAAGGTGATTTCAGTGAAACCAATTGTGATAGGTTTGTGGCTTCAAAAGAACAGATGTGGAAAGAGCATGGTTATGGTCCGTGGGCATTTGTAATTGATAACCAATTTGCAGGTTGGGGCGGAGTTCAACCGGATGATGGGGAAGCAGATTTAGCTTTGGTATTACATCCAGATTATTGGGGAATGGGCAAAATCTTGTACAAAAAGATAATTGGTAAAGCTTTTGACGAACTTGGGCTCAACTCGGTTCAAGTGTTATTTCCGCCTACAAGAACAAGAATCAAGGGATTGCTACGTCTCGGTTTTAAAAAGGATGATGAATTAATGGTTGGAAATGAAAAATTCATCCGGTATCGATTAAACAAATCGGATATGGTTACAAGCAAGGATTAAAGACAAACTCCCCAACTACAAACAATTACCAAAACAACTTTTGTACACCAAAAAAACACAGAATGGGGTCACTTCGTTTTTTTCTTATTGATACATTCATAGGTAATGAACTAAAAGGCAATCCTACTCCAGTATGTCTTCTTGAACGTCAAATCGAAACAAGAAAAATGGAGTCGATGGCAAAGGAATTCAACTGTCCTGTATCTGTTTTTCTGAATAAGGAAGAAACAACCAACACCTATCAAATACGCTATTTTACGATAACAGGAGAGATTCCGGCCTGCGGACATGGCACACTTGCCGCGGCTTATGTTTTGTTCAGGGAATCTCATAATTCTGAACCCATAAGTTTTAGGACCCTTGAAAACACCATCCTTATCGCCTCCCATGAAAATGGCACAGACTTTATTCAATATCCAAAACTTGAAAAATCAGAAGTAAAATCCAATCCCAAAATAAATGGAGCTTTGGGAATCAAAACGTTTAAATCCTATTTCATTTGTTCAGAACTCGAATCTTTATTTATTGAACTTGAAAAAGAAGAAGAAATAAGTGAAGTAAACCCCAATTACGAAAGACTCCTCCAAAGCACAGATATAATTAAAGAAATTGTTGTAATGAGTGAATCTGAAGATAAGGAATATGATTTCACTCTGCGTTCATTCTGTCCTTGGATTGGTGTAAATGAGGACCCGGTTACAGGTTCAATACACGCAGTGTTAGGTCACTTTTGGAAGAATAAATTAGGGAAGGAGGTATTAATCGTAAAACAAGCTTCTGAAAGAGGTGGTAGGCTAATTGTAAAACCCCTCGATAGCCATGTGAAAATTGGTGGTAGTTGCAAAATCATCGAAGAAAGAATACCTGTGAATTAAGTACTACCCGACATTTATGTACTTCATTGCATGCAGGATTCCTCAAATTCACTTGCGGAAGATGGTTGCGCAACATAAACCTCACTCCTACGAAAAAGTTTATTTTGTTCTTTAATGTGGCTACCATACTTTTCGGTGGCTCAAATGCCAATCCACATGATATTGGACTTGGTTAATGCTTACGAACATGAGCATATTTAATAGTAATGGTCGTATGAGACCTTTGCTGAAATTATAAAGTTTTGTCAAAATGAAAACGACTCGAAAACATCTGCTTCTTTTTTTTGTAATTTTTTCATCGATTGGATATGCCCAAAAGATTTCAATAGAATTTGAGTCCAATGGAAGAACCTATAATGACACTTCAAAGAACCCATTTATGAAGTTTATTGGGGAGTGGACCCTTAAAAATAATGACTGGACACATAATTGGGGCAATGGCACCGAAACTATTAAAATTCCGAACCACCATACCATTTGTCTTGAAATTAACACAGACAATAGTTTGCTTTCGATAATAGATGGGCCCGAGCCCAACGGACATATTTTTTGGTCATTTAATCCAAATACCAAAGAGGTTTTCCATTTATCCAGCTTCGGAGCAATAAGGGCCGGAAACGGAAAAGGTTCGATAAATGAAAACGGAGATGTGAAATTAAAGCTGGTCTTCGAGGGAGAAACCCCAGGGACCTATCGAATTTATAATTACAAATGGTTGGGGGACGACGAGTATCATATGAAATCAGTTCAGTATGATGAAAATGATAAACCTACAGGGCTATTCTATGAAGGAAATTTTGTGAGAATCACTCAATAAAAAAACAAATAATGAAACAATCTATCATCTTTTCACTGATTCTTTTTTTTCTGCTAGCTTTTTATGTTCAAGGGCAAACCCGACAAGACTCTCTAGACATTAAACAGGTAGCGTTGGATTATATAGAATCCCAACACAACGTGAAGCCAGAACAATTTGAACGTGCTGCCCATCCTAGAATGGTCAAAAGAACTTTTTGGACTAACAAAAAAACAGGTAAGGAATATTTGAGGGAAACGTTTACCGACGCAATGGTTTTACTTGCTGAAACCTATAATCTCGATGGGGATAGCTTTCCTGAGAATCCCAAAAAAGAGGTGATCATATTCGATATTTTTGATAAGACAGCTTCGGTAAAGCTTATAGCCGATGACTGGATTGACTATATGCACATCGTTAAACTCAATGGAAAATGGCAACTGGTGAATGTATTATGGCAATTCAACGATTCGGAAAGCCATTAAAAAACGTGGCAGGCTTAAGTAAAATTGGTATCATACCCAATTTATACTGACCTTTATGCGTCGTTGCAACCGACCCATGAAAAAAACCAAAGAAAATAGCGAACATTATAATTGGGGAGATAAGTGCAGTGGATGGTATTTGGTGAAATCACAAAGCTTGAGTGTTATTGAGGAACTGATGCCCCCAAAAACCCAGGAGGAAAAACATTATCACAATAGGGCCCAACAATTTTTCAGGATTCTTAGTGGAACAGCAACCTTTGAAATTGAAGACGAAATAATTAAAATACAAAGTGGAGAGGGTATCCATATTCCGGCTAAAACAAAACACCTAATAAGAAACGACCAACCAGAAAACTTGGAATTTCTTGTTATTTCCGAACCAAATACCCATGGGGATAGGTTTGAGGATACCGATTAAGAAACTAAGGCATAACATGCAACAGCCTTACTTTGATACAAAAATGATACAAAGCCAATGTAATTTGTAACATCAACATAATGGGCAGGATACATTTATTTGAATTTGAAGACCAAAAGTGGTTCCCGACTTTTTTAAGGAATTATGCGACGGACTTTTTGCAGTTTCTGTCCAACAAAGCCAAAATGTACAAGCCCATCATTCCCATACTTGAGAAAGGGCTGCAAAAAACCAGAACAAATCAAATCATTGACCTTGGCTCAGGAGGTGGTGGCGGACTTATCTGGCTTAATTCTGAACTCAAAAAGAGCATCCCAGACCTTAAAATCGTTCTAACGGATTTCTACCCCAACATTCCCGCCTTTACATTCACAAAAAACCAAGCGGACAATTTTGACTTCGTAGAAACTTCGGTTGACGCAAGAAATGTTCCCGAAGAACTTAAAGGGTTGAGAACCCAATTTTTGTCATTACACCATTTTAAACCCAAAGATGCAAAGCTGATTTTGCAAAATGCCGTTAATTCCAACAGTTCTATCGCCATATTCGAAGCCCAGGAAAGGAGCTTGCCCAGCATTTTAGCCATGCTGTTTTCCCCCATAAGCGTTTTATTGACCACCCCTTTCATACGACCTTTTAAAATCGGGCGGATAGTTTTCACCTACTTAATCCCAATTGTACCTCTGGTTGTATTGTGGGACGGAATAGTTTCTTCACTGAGAACATATTCCGTCAAGGAGATGAATAAACTAGTCGAAGATTTAAACGGAAAGGACAACTATGAATGGGAAATTGATAGAGTGAAATCCGGACCGGGAGTTGTATTATATCTATTGGGCACAAAAAGGGAATAACAACACCATCGCCTCTATAATTTGGTATTGTCTCTCCTCCTCCAACCCCAAAATTTCTTACTTTTAAATGGTTCGCTTTTGAAGCTTAAAAAGCCAGAATTAAGAAATGGGTTTAAAGGAATTGGTATCGCAATGGTTTGACAAATGGGAAAAAGGAGATTTTCTCAATTTACCCATTTCTGAGGACTTCAAACATACAAGTCCTTTTGGTACCATAGATGGAAAAAAGGCGTACGTCGATTTGGTAAAGGCCAACAAGGACAAATTTCTGGACTATGTCTTTGAAATTCACGATGCAATTTATGATTCAGATAAGGCTTGTGTTCGATATACCGCTAAACAAGGACCAGACTTTAGTTTGGATGTAAGTGAATGGTACTATGCAAAAGATGGTTTGATCGAGAAAATAGTTTCATACTACCATATTGGAGAGATACGGGAAGAAAGGGAAATTAAAAACTATGAATAATACGTGCCTTGCTCGTACTTTCAACAAGCTATTCTAAAAGATGCCTATCAATTATCGCCCAATTCAAGAAGACGAATATTATTTTTTGAAGGAAATGCTCTATGAAGCGTTATTCGTTCCCGAAGGACAACCAAGATTTCCCAAATCAATACTCGACGAACCGGAAATAAAAAAATACATTGAAAATTGGAATCAAGAAAAACATGATTTGGCCATTGTAGCCGTCCATGAAAAGGAATTGATTGGAACAACTTGGGGAAGAAGGTTTAAGGCTGAAAAAAAAGGGTATGGCTATGTGGACGAAGGCACTCCTGAAATAAGCATGGCGGTTAAAGATGAGTTTAGAAACAAAGGCGTGGGAACAGCCTTGTTGAACCATATTGAAACGGAGTATTCAAGAAAGGGTATAGAAAAACTATCGTTGAGCGTAGATAAATTGAATCCCGCGAAAAACCTTTACGAAAGATGTGGATATAGGTTTTTTGAGGAGCAAGAAACCGCGATAACCATGGTCAAAAAAATAAAAAAAGACAGCTGATAATTGGATGAATCATGCTCCCTTCCAAATGTCTGATCATGGACAAATTTCTTGTTTGAAATAGGAAGGCTCTCGGGAACAACAGCTTCAAGGTAGATTTAAAAACATAAAAACAACACAATGAAATTAGGTGCATTCTCGGTAAGTTTAAGCGTAAAAGATATTCACAAATCAAAAGAATTCTACGAAACCCTAGGGTTCGAAGTGCTCGGCGGTGATTTGACCAAAAACTACCTAATCATGAAAAATGAAAATTCCCTTATAGGATTGTTTCAGGGGATGTTTGACGGAAACATTCTGACATTCAACCCAGGCTGGGACGAAAGCGCAAAGGAAATTCCCTCATTTGATGACGTTAGGCACATTCAAAAACATTTAAAGTCCAATGGTGTTTTATTGGAAAGTGAAGCGGATGAAAGCACAACCGGTCCGGCCAGTCTTGTTGTAAAAGACCCTGACGGAAATGTTATCATGATTGACCAACATCGTTGATGGTATTTAAATCCAATCCCATGAAGACCATTACTTGGAAATTAAACTTGAAGTCCAATCCTACCAAGGTATTCGATTTAATTGCCACTTCAGAAGGAAGGAAGAAATTCTGGGCAGAAGAATCAAAGGAAGACGAAGGCATGATTCATTTTAGCTTTCCCAATGGCCAAACGTATCGGGGCCAGATACTAAAAGTAAATCCTCCTCAAGAGTTTCATTTGGATTATTTTGATAGCTTGGTCAAGTTCCGATTGACTTCCCTAAAAAATGGCGGAACTGATTTGACACTTATTAACGAGAATGTCTCGAGTTCAGATTTTTCAGAAGTACATGCAGGCTGGATTTCTGTGCTCATGAACCTAAAAGCGGTTGCCGATTTTCAATGTGATTTGAGAAACCATAATCCAGAAAAAACCTGGAACCAGGGTTATGTTGACAATTAACACCCAGGTTTTCATTGTTCAAAGACTTTTGCTAAAGTGATTGTCTTAGCCGTACAAAACCCTTATTTTTAATAAGGGACGTATTCACCTTGAAGGGTATAACAAGCAAATACGCCCGCTTCATTCATAATCATTTTGTAAAATCTTATTTGCTCATCTTTAAAGGATAATAGCATGGCCATTAGCATCTTGGTAATTGGAGGTTACGGTGGCGTAGGAAAACATGTAGTTAAACGTCTCTTAAAACACTTTAGTTTTAAAGTCATCATCGGAGGTAGAAATACGCAAAAGGGAGAATCCTTAAAAAATGAACTGCTTTTGCAATATCCCAATGCACAGTTGGAAGTGGCCCAAGTAGATGCTGCCAACAAAAAATCACTTCTTTCTGTATTCAACCAGGTGGATTTGGCCATTGTTACGGCAACCGTGCCAGACCACATTCAACTAATTGCTGAAGCGGCAATTGAATGCGACATAGATTTAATGGATATCCTTATCAGGGGGGACGTGGTTAGTACTCTGGCAAAGTTTGAGGATAACCTTAAGGGAAAAAATCGAATGTTTATCACCCAATGTGGATTTCACCCTGGCATTATCGCTCCTATGATTCGATTGGCCAGTTCGTACTTCAATAGATACAATGGTGCTCGCGTAATGATGGCCATGGAAGGGGTCTTCGAAAGTCCTGAAGCTATAAAAGAGATACTTTATGAGATTATCGAACCCAATGCCCAAATTCTCGACCAAGCAGTTTGGAGGAAAGCGAGTTACAAGGATGCCATTACCTTTGAGTTTGCCGAACCCTTTGGGAAAAAAGAATGCTATCCCGCCCAAATGAAAGAAATTGATGGAATTGATATGGAATTGGGATTGCAAAACTGTGCAGTTTACGCCGCTGGTTTTGATTCCTACATCGATAGGTTCCTTTTCCCATTGGCTGTGGTTTTGGGCTTTTTCAGCAAAAAGTTGAGTCAAAATGTCTGTAGCGGACTTTTTTACCGCAGAATTAAACATAAAAAGACCACCCATTCAAGAACGCATCTTGTTGTTAATGCAAATGGTGTAAAAAACAATGAAAACAAAAAAGTCAGAATCGATTTAAACACCCATAATAGTTTTGATTTGACCGCAGTGGCCATCATGGCCTTATTAAATCAATATTTGGACAAAACCATCTCTGAGCCAGGGCTATATCTCATGGGAAAGGTTGTGGAAGAGAAAAGGCTGTTTGATGACATGGCCCAAATGGGGACAAAACTCGAAATTAGTTAATTTGGATAAATGGCCAATGGTTGACTTATCCAACAAAAACAAAGGACATGCCCAGACCGAAATCAAAAGATGAGCTTGTTGACCTAAGCCAAAAAAACTTTGACAAGCTCTTTCAGTTTATTGAAGAAATGGATGAGACGGAACAAAACAAGGAATTTCCAGAAGGAACCATGAACCGTAACTTTCGCGATGTTTTAGCACATCTTCATCATTGGCACCTAATGATGCTCGAATGGTACGAAGTTGGTATGGCTGGAGAAAAGCCCATAATGCCCGCCAAAGGATACAGTTGGAAGACCACTCCTGAACTCAATCATTGGATTTGGAAAAAATATCAAAATACAGAGCTTTCCGAAGCAAAGTCACTTCTGAAAGACAGTTTTGCACAAATTCAAGAGATTATTGAAAAACACTCCAATGAAGAACTTTTTGAGAAGAAAAGATACAAATGGACAGGAACTACCTCATTGGGTGCCTATTTAATTTCCGCCACTTCGAGTCACTACGATTGGGCCTTTAAACTGATTAAAAAAGCCAAAAAATAACCTCTGCTACATGAAATTCAGAAAAGCCACTAAAGCCGATGTTCCATTTATTGTTCAAATGTTGGCCGATGATGCCCTTGGCGCACAACGTGAAAATTATCAGGACCCCATTCCAAAAGAGTACTTGAACGCATTTGAAAAAATAAATCGGGATTCAAATCAAGAGCTTATCGTGGTTGAAGGTGAAAACAGGAATGTTTTGGGCACCTTACAATTGTCTTTTATCACCTATCTCACATACCAAGGGGGGACACGTGCACAAATCGAAGCAGTCCGTATAAGAAAAGACCAAAGAGGAAAAGGTTTGGGCAAAAAAATGTTCCAGTGGGCAATTGAAAGGGCCAGGCAAAAAAACGCACATGTACTTCAACTTACTACAGATAAAAAAAGGCCCAAGGCGATATCCTTTTACGAAGATTTAGGTTTTAAAGCAACACATGAAGGCATGAAATTGCACTTTAACACCTAAAATCCAAAAAAATCAATTAAGCCTTTTCTTTATTTCCTGAAAATCCAAACCTCCATAGTTCCCTGAACTCATTAGCAACAAGGCAGAATTATTTAGATTTAGCTGAAAAAGGTGTTCCCTAAACGCATTTGAATCTGTAAAGACCCGAATATTGGGATTTTCAAAAGCATCTGATATTTGATTGGCGGTCACCTCTGCCAATCGTTTTATTTTTACCGCTTCAGGTGAGTAAAAAACAAGAGCTTCATCAGCAGCATCCAATGTCCCCTTATATTCCTGCAAAAACTCCGCATTTAAACTGCTATAGGTATGGAGTTCCAAACATGCAATAAGCTTTCTATTGGGATATTGCTCTTTTACAGCCTTGGTAGTAGCGCCCACTTTGCTTGGGGAATGTGCAAAATCCTTATAAACTACAGTTTCATTTGATTCAGCGATTTTCTCCATTCGTTTTGAGGCTCCTTTAAAAGAGGCAATGGCCTCATAAAAATCGGCCTCATCAATGCCCATTTGCTGACAAATCCACTTCGCCCCCGCCAAATTGCTAAGATTGTGTTTTCCAAATATTTCTATGGGCATCTCCCCGTCAGGAGTATCCAAAAGGGTAACCCCATCTTCGACCCGATAGTCAGGTGTTTGATATGGAAACTTTCGAATTGTATTTTCCGTCGTTTCAACGATTCCGACAAGTTCCGGGTCTTCTTCATTGTAGGTGATACTTCCCCCTTTTACAATTCCATCCACAAAAATTTGAAACTGTTCCAGGTAATTTTCAAAAGTGGGAAACACATTAATGTGGTCCCAAGCAATGCCACTCACCAAGGCAATATTGGGTTGGTATAAATGGAATTTTGGTCTTCGGTCTATAGCCGATGACAGATATTCATCCCCTTCAAGAACAATGAAGTCGTTTTCTTCCGTCAAATGCACCATTCGGTCAAAACCTTCCAATTGGGCGCCCACCATAAAATCCACTTCTTTATCATGATAATCCAACACGTGGAGAATCATCGAGGTAATGGTGGTCTTTCCATGACTTCCCCCAATCACCACCCGGGTCTTGTACTTCGACTGTTCGAACAGGAATTCGGGATAGGAATAAATTTTCAAATTCAGCTCTTGGGCTCTGAGCAACTCAGGATTATCTGCCTTGGCATGCATCCCCAAAATGACAGCATCCAAATCGGAATGGATTTTCTCTGAAAACCACCCCATTTCTTCAGGAAGGAGACCTTTGGCCTCCAGCCGACTTTTTGAAGGTTCAAAAATAGCATCATCACTTCCTGTGATTTCATAACCTTTGTGGTGAAGGGCCAGTGCCAGATTGTGCATCGCACTGCCTCCGATGGCAATAAAATGTATTTTCATGTAGATGGATTACCGTTCAAAAATAGCCATTGGGTTTCCGATTACAAATTAAGTCTTCATCTTATTAATCTTTATCTTGGGATAAAATTTGGAAACATGAACTTATCAGAAATATCACCTAAGGAAATAATGCCCGGCTACCATGGAAAAATGATTCATTCCGATGTGATGACCTGGGCCTTTTGGGATGTAGAGGAAGGTGCCGCTGTACCTGAACATCACCATGTCCACGAGCAAATCATGCATGTTGTTGAAGGCAAGTTTGAGTTTACGGTTGGTGGAAAAACAGATATTTACGAACCCGGGGATGTAGTTGTAATTCCCTCCAACGTTCCGCATGGCGGAAAAGCCCTAACTCCCTGTAAGTTAATGGATGTTTTTAGTCCCGCCCGTGAAGAATACAAATAGCTATGAACATATCACTTTTAGGAAAAAATGCTCTTGTAGGTGGGAGTAGCAAAGGAATTGGAAAAGCCATTGCATTACAACTGGCAGAAAGTGGGTCCAATGTCACCGTAATGGCAAGAAATGAGTCGGATTTAAAAGCAGTGGTTTCCCAATTGGACACCTCAAAAGGTCAAAAACACAACTATTTGCTTGTGGATTTTTCTGATTTTGATGTCTTCAAGGAAACTATTATCCGGTTTTTCAAAAACACTGACATCGATATTTTAGTCAACAATACGCAAGGACCGGAAGCCGGAGGTGCCCTAGAAAAAACTGTGGATGACTATCAAAAAGCCTTTGATTTGCTCTTTAAATCGGTGGTTTTGACAACGGAACAAGCATTAAGCGGTATGCAAAGGAAAAAATGGGGCAGGATTATCAATGTGGCTTCTATTTCGGTAAAGGAACCTCTGAATTATCTGGCTTTATCCAATTCAATCCGGGCCGCGATGACCACTTGGGCCAAGAGCTTGTCCATTGATGTGGGAAAAGACCAAATTACCATCAACAATGTACTTACTGGCTATTTTGATACCGACCGCATTGCTTCGCTCAATGCGAAAAAGGCTGAAAAAATGGGAATAGCCGCTGAAGAGGTAAGAGCTGCCATGGAAAACCAAGTTCCGGTAAAGCGAATCGGCCGACCTGAAGAGTATGGCTTTTTGGTCGCGTTTTTGTCTTCAGACCAAGCCGCCTACATCAATGGTACCAACATTCCGATTGATGGAGGGTTATTAAAATCAATGTAATCTGAAAATGAGTCCTGATTTTTTCAGAAAATATATTGGACAACTTTTCAAATTCAATTCTGTTTTCGGAATTGGTTTGATTTTGATTTTTGGAATTCCCCGTTTTATTTCTGTTTTAAGTGCAAACAAAACTGGGGACTATCGCTTTACCTCCATCATTTTTATAGTGATGTGGCTTCTTC
>NZ_JANQIH010000006.1 GCF_028282265.1 Allomuricauda sp. | reverse complement strand
CTTAGAGGATTGCATTTTCAAAAAGGAGAACATGCACAAGCCAAATTGGTTCGAGTCGTGGACGGTGAAGTACTTGATGTTGCTGTTGATATTCGACCTGATTCCAAAACATTTGGTAAAGTAGTGACCACTTTACTTTCCTCAAAAAACAAGAGACAGATGTATATTCCTCGAGGGTGTGCACATGGTTTCGTAACTTTGAGTGATACCGCTACCTTTTTTTACAAGTGCGATAATTTTTATAATGCGGCATCTGAGGGAGGGATAATTTACAATGACCCCACCTTTAATATCGACTGGATTTTGGCTGAAGAAGACCTGATTATTTCAGAAAAAGATAAAGTTTTACCTGTTTTTAAAGAAGCAGTTCCCCACTAAATTTGGAGTATAAAACCATGAAAATATTAGTCACCGGAGCATCTGGGCAACTGGGAAGCACATTCAAGTCCTTGGTTGGGAAAAATCAAGTTGGTAATTTGGAATTTACCTTTAAATCTTCTTCTGAATTAGATATAACGGACTTTGAATCCGTTCGGGAAGAATTGTTGTCAGAAGACTATGCGTATTGTATCAACTGTGCAGCTTATACCAATGTAGACCAGGCAGAAACAGAGAAGGAATTGGCCTATCAGATAAATGTGACAGGTGCAAGAAACCTAGCATTAAACTGTAATGAAAGCAAAACGGTACTGGTACATATCTCCACAGACTTTGTTTTCGATGGTTTCTTGAACACTCCTTATGTTGAGGAAGATATTGCTCGTCCCATAGGGTTCTATGGCGATACGAAGTTTAAAGGGGAGAGGGCTGTTATCAACAATTTGGATGAGCATTTTGTGATACGTACTTCTTGGCTGTATTCTGAGTTCGGGCATAACTTCATGAAGACCATGCTTCGATTGGCCCACGAGAAGGATGAAATTTCGGTGGTTTATGACCAAGTGGGAACACCAACCTATGCGCAGGACCTAGCAAAGATGATTCTTTATATCATCAATGCCCATAGTATTGATTATGGGGTCTACCATTACAGCAATGAGGGTGTGAGCAGTTGGTATGACTTTGCGAAGGCAATTTTTGATATGGAAGGTCTTAAAGTAAAATTGAACCCAATCCTCTCCGAGGAATATCCCACCCCTGCCGAACGGCCTAAGTTCAGTGTAATGGACAAAGGAAAAATTAAAAAGACCTTTGACCTGGAAATTCCCCACTGGAAAGACAGTCTTGAGGTTGCACTAATGGCACATGCTAAGATTAATATTTAATAACAGTTTCAGCTTTAGGCTGACACGAATTTCACAAAATATATTGAGGACAAATCTGTTTCTATAAAAGGAAAGGATTGACTTACGGGTATTCTGAAAAAATGGTGGCTTCAATTATTCCAAATATCCAATCTTCTTTGAACTTTCAAAGTCATACTAAGTCGTAGATTTTACACTTGAGTATTAAGTAGCTTGCTAAAGGTATGTATTGTTTTGTTTTTAGCGAAATTCAATTTATGCTTCTGCATGAAGTGTTTGCCAATTCAATGAGTTCAGGAATATCCTCATAGGTTATTTTTCTTATTTTTTTGTCTATTTCCATAGCAGAACAATTATAGTAGATTTTTTTTAATTGTCTGATTACTGATCTATGTTCGTCAGATAATAAAGAACTTGGTTTCTTGATTTTAAAGATTTTATCATTGCTTTTAACATAATAATCAAAGGTCATGTAATCTGCTTTATCTGTAACAAAAGTGTATCCATTATCGTTCACCCAGTGAGAAATGAGCAAGGAACTTTCACCACTTAGTATTCTTGTGCCAAGCTTAGCATTGGTTCCACCTGAGCTTTTGTATGAAAATTTCTCGTAGGTTATAGAACCAAGTTTTATTGAGTCAATCTCTATTAATCTCTTTTTCTCTTTTCTTCCTTCTAACTTGTATTTGATCTTATTTGAGTGGTGAAGAGTATCTTTTTTATAAATAAGAATTTCACAGTCTATTTGTGCCCCTGAACTCAGATATATTATTGCAGGTTGATAAATGTCAGATGCTAAATTCCCTGCCAAGCCGGATTGTCCAAATCCATTTAAAGTTGCAAGGCCAACAAAGATTACTATTAGAGTTTTTATTACATTGTTTTGCATATGATTTTTTTCGATTTTCGCCAAAGATTAAGACAAGGTTCCGTTTCAATGAGTTATATTAGCTGAAAACCGAAGTTTAAGAATTTCAATCAAAAATGTCAGCCCGAATTGATGGATACAGAATATGGATTGACAATTAAGTTGAGGTTATGGGAATCCGTGTCTATAGCAACACAAAAACTAATTCGTGCAAATTCGTGAAATTGGTGTCCAGCTATAAAGGATACTAAAGCCCTTTTATCTGAACATTGTGAAATGAGTCGGCCTGTAAACGGAGTAGTTCTTCGGCTTTCTCTTTCTTGTATCGGTACAACTCTTCCTCACTTTTAATATCTGTATAAACTTGCTTATTCAGAGCGCCGTCGGTAGAAAGTAAAAGCTTGCGTTGTTCCACTTTTTGCGTGACCCAGGTAGCCACAACACTTTCCTGTTCCTCAAATTTGTAGTCGTACTCCCCTTTGGGGGCCAAAAGCTTGGCAATAATGGGAGCGGTTTCAATAGCAAGAAATAAAAGAAATATAAAGAAAGATGGAAACCAGGGTAACTTACCCAAGGCATTGATGCGTGCCATCAATCCATCAAAACCATCTATGATAGGTTGCGAATCGGTCACGGCAGTGTTGTAATCCATTCCAAGAGCGGCAATTTGGGCTTCGAGATTCTTTATTTTTTCACCGTTCGATACCTTAAGTTCGGTGAGTTCGGCCAAGTAGGCGTCGTGCTTTTCACGCTTCTCTTTGTAAACGGGACCTTTTCCCAATAAACCTGTACCAGCGGTACCTTCAGCCTCAGAAATATATACATCGTAAAGGGCATTGGTCTCTGTTTCTTTGGCCTTAATCTCATTTTTCAAACTAGTAATCTCCTGATTAAGACCCTCAATTTTTGGAGTGTACTGCAAGGCCAATTGCTCCTTATTGGCCAAGGTCATTGCGTTTTTTTCTTCAAGAAGCACTTGATCGATTTCTTTCTGAAAGATTTTCATCTCCAAAGGCTTGGATATCACCACGGCAATTATCATAGCTAGGATGATACGAGGTGTAGCCTGTAACAACTCGCTTTTAAAGTTATCTCGCTTTTTAATCGTCGAAACGATGTAACGGTCCAGATTAAAAATTAAAAGTCCCCAAATAAGACCAAAAAAGATAGAGGTATAAATGTTGTCGAAAACTGTGTACAGGGCATATCCACTTGCGATAAAGGCCATTACGGCAGTAAAAAAAACAGTGGCTCCAATGCCAGCATACTTATTGCGCTCCCCATTGGAACAAGTATCTAAAATATGGGTGTCCGCGCCCGAGCAAAAAATAAAGAAACGTTGTAACATGATAGTGTTCGTTTGGTTCTGATAGATTATTAGAACGCAATTTCTTTTGATTTGTTACAACTTAGGCACCTGAATTAGAGGGATTAACTTTTATTTTGCAGAATATTATTTCTTTTTGATTACGGATTTTGAAATTCTTACAACTGGTTTCTCTTCATCAAAATATTTCGATTCTACGTTGATTTTTTTGTTTTGTTTGACAATCTCTATTGCTTCAGTAGAGGATATTCTCTTGCTTTCATAGTAGAATTCTGCACCTTTTTTAGTCATTTCGATAACATGGTCCAAAGGATTTATAGGTTCTGGGGGGGACGGAGGAGAGGTGATATCTTCAGCTTGTTCTTCCAAACTCGCTTTTTTGGGAGAGGGAGGAGTGGGAGGCGCCGGAGGTTTTGGAAAATCGGGCATTGGAAGGGCATCAGCCTTTTGTTTTTTAGACATTAATCCATGAAGGTATTTCATGCGCTCAACTTCCCAAGTTGAGATGCGCATATGATTTTTGGGCATTTCACTATACTTTTTCGCCATAGCGTCGTATTCCTTCATCTGTTCCCTTGTTGCAATATTTTCTTGGTTTTCAGATAGGATTTCTGGAAAAGGTTGGGCTTTGGCCTTTTGAGCCATAGTCATGCGTCGATATACGAATTGTAACGTCTGTAAATCTTCAAATGGAATAGTTCTTTCCGTATTATGTGGGTCGTTATACTTTTTAGCAAGGTCGTTGTAGACTTCAATCTGTTTTTGGGGCATTGTTTTTCTTTTCTGCAAGTCAGCAGATTTTGGAAAGCCGTATTTTGTTCTGGAATTTGTCTTTTGCTCTTCATTCATTTTTGATTGGAGAACATGCATCGTATTCAATTCTTCCACCAAGATTCGTGATTCTCCGTAGTAGTTTTTCTTATACTTTGCGGCCAGTTCATTGTATGTCGCGAGTTGAGATGGAGTCAATCCTTTCCCGTTATTTTCTTCTGAAATGTTTTCGAGTACCATGGACTCGACAGTTCTTGTATAGCTCCTCCCCTCAGAATCAATCAAGAGTCCGTTATCGATTCTGAAATCCCATACATCGTTGCCATAAGAGATTTGAAAACCTTCTGTACTTTTCTTTGGATAGAATTTATTCGACAATCCATCTTTGGTCAGAGTCCAGATAAAACCATCAGTAAAACTTTCTATTTTAAGTTTAATTTCTCCGTTTGAATCGGTCCAAGTGCCTTCAAATTTCTTTTTGATGCTGTTGGCTTCTCGTACATAATTTCTACCTCCTATCCGTAATAGCCCGCTTTTCGTATCCAAAGAGATAGGTACATCTACATATTCGGTAATTACATGGTAGCTATTTCCATATTTTGTTATTGGAAAGTAGGTTTCTGTCTGATAGAGATACAATTGATTGTTTTCTGATACGATGCTTATTCCAGAGTTTTCAGTCTCTTCATCCAGCCATAAACCTTCAATTGAACTTTGAGTTTGTATTTCTTGGTAGACTTTCTTTGTGGTGAAACCAAAAAGTAATAACGAGATTAATGGTATCAAAAGGAGACTTTTGAATATGATTGTTTTTTTTGATGTTCTTGTATTCATAATGGCAAATCGATTTTTGATTGATGGATAATTGATGGAGTTTGCCATCTTGATGGATTGATTTTTTTCAGGACTTTCAAGGGATAAAAACGAAAGCAGAATTCTTTGGTAATTTTTTATTGGAATTTTCTGCTTCAGTACGGATCGGTCTGCCAAGAACTCGTGGTTGAGCTTGATACATCTTTTGAGCCAATGGATAAGGGGATTAAACCAAAAAACCACCCGTAGCAGCTCTATAAAAAGAATATCATAACTATGTCCTTGTCGGGCATGAGTTTCTTCGTGTATGAGCACTTCAGCTGGAATAGTGTTGGCTTTGTATTTCTTTTTGTTCAGAAAAACATACCTAAAAAAAGTATGTGGAGGCATTTCTTGGCGCAACAGTACTTTGGTGATGAAACGATGTTTGATTTTAGGATTTCGTCGTATGCGGAAAACAATCTGGGAAAGATTCTTGAAAAAACGAACCCCAAAAAGTAAGGCACCGATACCATAAATGGTCCACAATAGTAAAGTCAGATTCAATGTGTCTATATCCTTTGGTACATCGGTGAAAGTCTTAGGGGCATTATTGACTTGGGGAATGGATGTGTGAGTAACTGCTAGGGGTTCCACATATTCCACGAAAACAAAAGTAGGAATGACGAAGGATGCCAAAAGAGAACCTAGCAGGTAAAATCGCTTGAAAACGTGCATGTTTTCCCTTTCAAGCAATAGTTTATAAAAGAGAATGAAAATGGCCAGGCAGGCACTGGATTTTAGCAGGTACACCAACATCTTACTTTCTTTTGATTTCTTCGTCAATCAATTTTTTGAGGTCCTCCAACTCAGATTTGCTCAAGTCAGTCTCTTGGGTAAAAAAGGAAGCAAACTGACTAGCACTTCCATTAAAGAAGTTTTTGATGAGTCCATTAACCTGTTTGGAGAAATAGTCCTTTTTTTTGACCAAAGGATAGTATCTGCGTGACCGACCTACGGTCGTATAGCTTATACATCCTTTGTCTATCATGCGCTTCAACAAAGTGGCGACTGTTGTAGTTGCAGGCTTGGGGTCCGCATAATCATCAAGCAAATCCTTCATGAAGGCTTTTTTGCGTTTCCAGAGCATATTCATTAATTCTTCTTCGGATTTTGAAAGCTTCGACATACTATCTCAGAGTTTATTCTACAAACATAGAATAAAAATTTATATTCTACAAATGTAGAGTATAATGCTGATTTAAGATTCTTGGTAAAATATTGACCTTATGTGACTTAGGTTACTGTTTTTGGTTCAGTAATGACGTAACTTAATGTCATAAAACAAGAGGTTATGACAACAACGGTAGTAATTGGCGGGAACTTTGCCGGAATGACCGCCGCTTTGGAAATAAAAAGGAAGGGGAAGAAAGAACACAGGGTTATCGTCATCGATAAATCACCCCTTTTTTTGTTTATCCCATCTTTGATTTGGGTGCCCTTTGGACGAAGACAGGTTAAGGATATCTCATTTCGAAAAGATGAGATTTTCAAGAAGAAAGGGGTTGAGTTTGTACAGACCGAGGCCTTGACCGTGGACCCAGCCAACAATGTTGTGAAAACTAAAGATGGAGACTTTTCGTATGACCATTTGGTCATTGCCACAGGTCCCAAAGTGGATTATGATGTCGCACCCGGAGTCAAAGAATTTGCGCATTATATAGGAACCCCCAAAACTGCCATAAAAACCAAAAAAGCTTTGCATGAATTTAAAAAGAATCCAGGGCCTATTGTTATTGGGGCCACACAAAATGCAGGATGTATGGGAGCGGCTTACGAGTTTCTCTTTAATGTGGAAAAGTGGCTGCGGGAAAAAAGAATCAGAAAGAAGGTCGATTTGTATTGGATTACCCCCGAGACCTATTTGGGGCATTTTGGGATTGATGGAATGCCAGGCGGGGAAACCATGTTGAAGTCCTTCATGAAGATGTTCAATATTCATTATCGAACCGAAGTAGGGGTCTCCGAGGTGTTTAACAATAGTGTAAAGCTTTCTTCTGGAGAAGTGCTGCCCAGTTCGTTTACGATGTTGATGCCACCCTTTTTAGGGGTCGATTTTGTTGTGAATTCACCAGCTCTTAATCCAACAAGTAATGGGTATTTGCCGGTAGGAGAAGATTATCGTCATAAAGACTGGCCTAATGTTTGGGCGGCGGGAATTGCGGTTCAGGTAGACTTGCCCTTTACACCCGGAAAAGTGCCCTTCTCCGGACCCAAGACCGGATATCCTTCCGATGAGACCGGAAAAATTGTGGCTGAAAACATTGTTCGTGTAGTCAAAGGAAAAACCAAACTACGGAAAAAGGCATGGGGCAAGATTCCGGGAATCTGTGTTATGGACGCCGGTAAAAAAGAGGTTATCATCATCAGTGATCATCTGTTCAAACCACGCAATTTTGCCATTATGATTCCGAATGTCTTTTATGACTTTTCAAAAGTTTTGTTTGAAAAATACTTTTTGTGGAAAACCCGAAATGGGTATTCCCAATTGCCTTGAATTCTGATTGATGAAAAAGAAATCCACTCAAATCGAGTGGATTTCTTTATTCTCCTTGGTTTAATTCGGTGTAGTATTTGTAGAAATAGGGAATGGTTTCGATGCCTTTCAAAAAGTTCCACACCCCAAAATGCTCATTTGGCGAATGAATGGCATCACTATCCAATCCAAAGCCCATCAGAATGGTCTTGCTTTTCAAAATCTGCTCAAAAAGTGCTACGATGGGAATACTACCTCCAGTTCTTTCGGGAACAGGCTTTTTCCCAAAAGTGGTTTCATAAGCCTTGGCAGCTGCTTGATAGCCAATACTGTTTGTTTTTGTTACATAAGGCAGTCCGCCATGATGTGGGGTCACCTTTACTTTTACGCTTTTTGGAGCAATCGCTTCAAAATGTTTGGTAAAGAGTTCGGTAATTTCGTCTGGGTCTTGGTCTGGGACCAACCGCATAGAAATTTTAGCAAAGGCTTTACTGGCAATTACGGTCTTAGCGCCTTCTCCCGTGTAACCACCCCAAATACCGTTGACGTCCAGGGTAGGTCGAATGGAATACCGTTCA
>NZ_JANQIH010000002.1 GCF_028282265.1 Allomuricauda sp. | reverse complement strand
CTCATAATTCTGCAAATTGTTTTAAAAGCTCTCGAACCCGTTTGGTGTTTTCAACAAAATATTTGGCGTGGGTCTTTTTTAATCCGACTTTAACGGTTACCGCACTATCTGGTAGTTCCTGGAACATAAACTCATCGGTCCAGTCATCCCCGATGGCAAAAACGAAGTCGTATTGATTCTCGCTCAGCATTCGAACCGCGGCACGACCTTTGTTCACATTGCTGCTTTTTACTTCCATTACTTTATTTCCGTTCAAAACACTGATGTCATCAGTTCCGATAAGACTCCTCAATACCGTGTTTAGTTCGGTTGCCCTTTTTTCACCAAAGTCGGGATCGGTATTTCGATAATGCCATGCCAAGGAATAGTTCTTTTCTTCTATGAACGAACCAGGGGTTCTATCAACGAAAGAGTCAAGTACAGGCTTTATTTTTCCCATCCATTCATCCTTTACTTTTTCCAACAGTTTGAATTCTTCACCGTTTTGCGAGATCCATACTCCGTGCTCAACAATCATATTGTATTTTTTCGGCAAGAACCATTTTGTAAAGGTTTGTTTGTCACGCCCACTGATTAGAAAGAAAGTAGTGTTTTCTTGTTCCTGTAATTTGTCCAAAAGTTTATAAAGTTCGTTGTCGGGTGAAGCCTTTTGGGGATCTTTATGGAAGCCGGTTAGAGTACCATCATAATCCAAGAAAATCAATCTTTTCTTGGCCTTTGCATATTGCTTGGTGAAATCTTGAAGAATTTTCTCCGAAATTTTTTGGGAGACGTTCACATCTTCCACAGAACTTTTTTGCCTTAACGAAGTCATAAATTCATTGGCCCAAACCTCGACATTATAGCGCTCTAGACGATTTTGCAGGAACATGTTCCTTGCCATCTGCTCTTCTTTGGGCATGGTTATGGCCTTTCTAAGCGTGTCGGCCTGTTGTTCAAAATTATTGGGATTTATCAACAGGGCCTCATTCATTTCATAAGCAGATCCCGCCATTTCACTCAAAATCAAAACACCTGTTCTATCGGTCCGTGTTGCAATATACTCCTTGGCCACTAGGTTCATTCCATCGCGAAGTGGGGTAAGCCAAGCGATATCACTTGATGTATATAGGTCAATTAGGTTTTCGAAAGGGAGTGATCTATAAAAATACCAAATAGGGGTCCAGTTAACGGTGGAAAGCTCCCCATTGATACGCCCCACAAGTTCATCAATCTCCCGTTTGAGCAATTTATATTGGGGTACATTGGAACGTGAAGGGACGGCCAAAATAATGAGACGCACTTTTTCTTTGTATTCGGGATATTTGTTCAAAAAGTATTCAAAAGCGTTTATACGTTTGGCGATTCCCTTGCTATAGTCAAGACGGTCGATGGAAAGAATCAATTTTGTATCAGGAGCCGCCTCCTTATGGGCATCGAGCTTTTTTTGTAGGTCGCTTCGTTCTTTACCTTCGAGCGACTTACTTGTTTTGGCCGCTTCATGAAACTTGCTATAGTCGATTCCCATTGGGAACGAATCCACCTTTATGACTCTGTCTTCAAAATAGATATCATTAAAACTCACCTCGAGCCCCAAAAGTCTGCGTACCGAGCTCAAAAAATGCCTCTCGTAATCGTAGGTATGGAAGCCTATAAGGTCAGATCCCAATAGACCTTGCAGTACTTCCTCACGCCAAGGAAGTGTTCTGAATATTTCGTAGGAAGGAAAAGGTATATGAAGAAAGAATCCTATGGAGGTGTTCGGTCGCTTTTCTTTGACCATTTGAGGAACCAGCATTAATTGGTAATCGTGTACCCAAATGGTATCATCCTCTCCCGATTTTTCCAAGATGGCATCGGCAAACTTTTGATTCACCTGTTTGTAAACGTTCCAAAAATCAAGTTCGAATTCTGAGTATTCCAAAAAGTAATGGAATAGAGGCCAAACGGTCCGATTACTAAACCCAAAATAAAAGCCATCGATTTCTTTTGCGGTCAAACGCACTTTGGCGCATCCATGCTCGGCCAAAGCCTTGTCTATCTCATTTTCAAGAGATTCAGGTGTTTCTTCAATGGTAAGCCCTGACCATCCTATCCATAGGCTTTCACCGCCGCTATGAACCGATTTCATCCCTGTGGCCAATCCGCCAACACTTGGAATAGCATTTAGGCCACCATCACTTATTTGAAGTTGTACTGGCAGCCTATTGGAAATAATTATAGTTTTACTCATGAAAACGAGATTTTAGGACAAAATGTAATAAAATTCCTATTTTTTCGATTTTAATTTGGATAAAAACCTGAATTGACCACCAGAAACATCAGTCCTAATTATGGATAACCTAAATTACGGAATAATTGGTAACTGCCGAAGTGCAGCACTAATTTCGAACACCGGTTCGCTCGACTGGTGTTGTCTACCTCAATTTGATTCGACCTCGGTATTTGCTAAACTTCTTGATGAAAATAAGGGGGGTAGCTTTGAAATCATTACCAAGCATAATTATGAAATTCACCAAGAGTATCATAAGAACACGGCAATTCTTATAACAAGATATTCCGATGGAGAGAATACCTTTGAAACGCATGACTTTATGCCGAGGTACTTAAAAAGAGATGGGAAATATAATGCCCCTCCTGAAATTATTAGGTACATCAAGCATATCTCTGGAACTCCGAAATTTAGCATACTCTACGACCCAAAACTGGAATATGCAATGGGTCAGACCTCTAGTCATGCCAAAGAAGGTTTTATCGTAAGCCTGACCCACAAACAAAAGTTCGACACACTGTTTCTTTACACATCTTTTGACAAGCAGAAAGTTCTGAATGGGGAAGAGATGACTTTGAAGGAAGATGGTTACTTTTTGATTTGCTATAACGAAAAAATTCTAAGACCGACCACGGATAAAATGTCTTTGGAGTTGGAACGGACCAAAATTTACTGGCTCGATTGGGTTGACCGTACACCCACTTACAGACAATTCAATAGACAGATTATCAGAAGTGCGATTACTCTAAAAATGTTGACGTACGACAAGACAGGTGCTGTTTTGGCAGCTGCCACAACCTCGTTACCGGAAACCATTGGAGAAGTGCGAAATTGGGATTATCGGTTTTGTTGGATTAGGGATGCGTCCATGGTGATAAAGGTGGTATCTGAATTAGGGCATAAAAATTCTGCAAAGCGATATCTTCAATTTATTATTGACTTAATGCCAGATAAAGATGAGAAACTTCAAATCATGTATGGCATCAACAAAGAAAAGACCCTAACCGAAAAAACACTTGACCATTTGGAGGGCTATGCCGGTTCTAAGCCTGTTCGCATTGGTAACGCAGCGTATAAACAAAGGCAAAATGATATTTATGGCATTTTGATGGATGTGATTTATGAGCAATTGGTCAAGTTCAGCAATGATATTGAAAATGGAGAGGAACTTTGGAGTATTACCAAAGGCATTGTTTGGATTGTACAGAAGCACTGGAAAGAGCCCGACAAGGGTATATGGGAATTTAGGGGAGAGGACCAGCACTTCACTTTCTCAAAAGTGCTATGTTGGGTTGCCATAGATAGGGCCATTAGGGTTGCGCATATGTTCGGAAAGATTCGGAAAATTGAAAAATGGACTGTTCTAGAACAGGAGATTAAACGAGATATACATGAAAACGCTTGGAACGCCGAAAAAAATGCCTTTGTGCAATCTTACGGATCTAAGCACCTTGACGCGTCCATTCTGTTGATGGAACCTTATGGATTTATTCATGCCAAAGACCCTAAATATGTCAACACGGTTCACGCTATTGAGAAGGAACTGAGTCACGAGGGCCTCCTGTATCGCTATAAAAATGAAGATGATTTTGGACTACCTTCATCTTCCTTTACCATATGTACTTTCTGGTTTATAAACAGCCTTTTCAAAATAGGCGAAGAGGACAAGGCCTTGGAGCATTTCGAACGTTTGTTGGGTTATAGCAACCACCTAGGTCTTTTCAGTGAGGACATTGACTTTAAAACCAAAAGATTGCTGGGGAATTTTCCACAAGCTTACTCGCATTTGGCGTTAATTGAGTGTGCAATCAACTTTTCAAGGAAGAAAAGTGAAGAACGAATTTTGGAATCGATTAGCTAGTCCGTTTTGACTGCTTTTCTGCAATGTTTTTGATTTTTTGAACCAATTCTTCAAGATGTTCTAGAGTTGTAAAGGGATTCATAAGTGAAGTCCGCATGTAGTGAACTCCGTTTAACTTGGTCTGAACCAAGTAAAATTCTCCATCCTCTAAAAGTTCTTTTCGAATTGATTCGTTTAGGACGTTAGTTTTCTCCATGTCTAAATCGGGATGAACCCATCTGAAACATAAAATGTTGGACGTAGGCTTAACAGCGATATCAAAGTTCTTATCATTACCGAGCAACGAGGCAAATCGTTGGGTCAAATCGTATTGTCTTGTTACATATTCGTCAAAAATATCGTCGCCATAAAGTTTAAACATTAGATACCAATGTAAACTCATCATGGTCTTGGTACATTCAAAGGTTCGCTTTCCTCCGTTGTACCAATCTTCTTCATCGGTATCAGTTAAAAGATAATCGGCTTTTTGGCTAAAGGTTTGGTGCGAATCATTACCATTTTTAAAGAGCAATGCGGTGGTAATGGTTGGCATCAACATCATTTTGTGACCGTCGATGACAACAGAGTCGGATTTCTCTATACCGTTAAGAAGGGGTTTGTATTTTTTTGAGAATACCGCTGCCCCTCCATGTGCCCCATCGACGTGAAACCAGAGTTTATGCTTTTCAGCAAAAGAAGCAATGGCTTCCAAATTATCATAAGTACCAGTTGCTGTGGAGGGTGCACTCCCCACTATGGCAAAAACATGAATACCTTGAGACCTTGCTTCGCCGTAGTATTGCTCCAACTTTTCAATACCCATGGCAAAGGAATCATTTACTGGAACTTTGATAATTCCCCTATTGCCCAACCCCATTATTTTTGCGGCTCTATCCACACAGTAATGTGCCTCCTCACTGACCATAATTCCTAAGGGTTGCGAATGTCCTTCGTTCCAAACATCATGCAGAATCATAGCTTTTCTCGCAGCTAGCAGCGCGGTAAGATTTGCCAAGGTACCCCCCGAAGTCAAAACCCCTCTGGATTGGTCGGTATATCCCACTTTTTCCGCCAATCTATCGGTAACAATACGTTCCATGGCGGTAGGCGAAATCCCCATTTCATATACCGCCATTCCATTGTTCAGAAAAGAACTCAATAATCCTGTAAGGGCTGTCAATGGTGCGGTAGCCGCAACCTGATGTCCTACATATTTAGGATTATGGGTATGGGTGGTTCTATTCAAAATCTCTTTAAAAAATAGCCCAGAATCACCTTTTTCAAGAAAATCTTTCCAAAAATCAAGTTCTTTTTCAGGGGAGTTCCAAGGAATTACCTTTCCATTTTTCGATGAGATGGAATTCTCCAAGTGTTCTTTCAGTTGGTCTATCACTTTATGCCCCATTTGGGCAAAGAATTCTGAATCGTACGCTTTTTCAATTAGGCTTTTATCCATAGGATAAAGTTATGGATTGAAAGAATGTCTTCAATAACCACAACAAAAAAACCGCTCCAATCGGAGCGGTTTTCCAAATAAGCTTTGTTCCAGCATTATTTGAATTAGTCAAAGGTATACCCATTATCCGCAGCTACTTTGTCTGCAATTTGGGTGCGGAGTGCCACGACATTGGGTTGATTTGTGTATTTCGTAAATCGCTTAAGTCCCATAAGCATCATTCGTTGTTCGTCACCTTCGGCGAAAGACACGATTGCTTCTTTCCCCTTTTGAATCACAATATCCACTGCTCTGTAAAGATACAATTTAGACATTGCTATCTGAGCGGCTTGTGATTCTTCACCAAATCTCTTGGCATTTTTTTCCGTTCGCAATAGCGCCGACTCGGCAAGGTAGACCTGAATCAAGATATCTGAAGCGGCCATCAGAAGCATTTGGTGTTTCTCTAAATCAGGACCGTATTTTTGTACTGCACTTCCGGCAATCATCAAGAAAACCTTTTTCAAACGTGCAATCAAATCCTTCTCTTCCGAAAATAACTCAGAGAAATCTGGGGTATCGAAAGATGGAATCCCCATCAATTCTTCACCAACCGCAGTGGCAGGTCCCAAAAGGTCTACATGACCCTTCATAGCCTTTTTGACGAGCATGCCTACTGCCAGCATACGATTGATTTCGTTGGTTCCTTCATAGATTCTGGAAATTCGGGCATCCCTCCAAGCGGATTCCATTGGAGTGTCGGCACTAAAGCCCATACCTCCAAAAATTTGGATACCTTCATCAGAAGTGTGTTGAACGTGCTCCGACACGGCTACTTTTAAGATGGAACACTCAATGGCATATTCTTCAACTCCCTTGAGCTCTGCTTCTTGATGGGAGTTACCATCAGCTTCTCGAAGGGCGATTCTATCTTCAATATTTTTAGCGGCGCGATAGCAAGCAGCTTCATCCACATAGGCATTGGTAGCCATATCAGCGATTTTAGCTTTGATTGCGCCAAAATTCATAATTGGTGTTTTGAACTGAATACGCTCGTTGGCATATTTGGTCGCTTCATTGATTACCCGACGTTGTGCTTCCAAACAAGCGGCTGCTAGTTTAATACGACCTACGTTCAAAGCATTCATAGCGATTTTGAACCCGTTCCCACGTTCAGACAGCATGTTTTCAACCGGAACTTTGGTCTCGTTAAAGAAGACCTGGCGGGTAGAGGAGGAGTGGATACCCAACTTTTTTTCTTCATCCCCAAGGGTAATTCCATTGGAAGGGTCATTTTCCACAATGAACCCAGTGATGTTCTTATCGTCTTCAATTCGAGCAAAAACTATGAACAGATTACAGAAACCAGCGTTTGAAATCCACATTTTCTGTCCTGTGATGCTGTAAAACTTGCCGTCTTCGGAAAGCACGGCCTTGGTCTTTCCTGAGTTTGCATCTGAACCTGCCCCAGGCTCGGTCAAACAATAGGCTCCAAACCATTCTCCTGTTGCTAATCTGGGAACGTATTTCTGTTTTTGCTCCTCGGTTCCATAAAGCGTAATCGGCATTGTGCCAATTCCCGTATGCGCTCCGAATGCTGTGCTGAACGAACCGGTAGCGCCGGAAATGTAATCACAAACCAACATGGTCGAAACAAAGCCCATGCCCATTCCGCCATAAGCTTCGGGAACGGCAACACTCAACAGCCCCAATTCCCCTGCTTTGCGCATGGTTTGTTCAGTGTAGGCGTAGTCCTTTTTTTCGAAGCGTTCCCAGTGTGCCCAAAGCTCGCGGTCTACAAACTCTTTGGTACTTTCGCGCATCATTTGCTGCTCTTCGGTCAAGTCTTCAAGGGTGAAAACATCCTCACAATCAGTTTCTTTTACCAGAAACTGTCCGCCTCTTAATATTTCTTTATTTAGGGTTTCAGTACTCATAGCTTTTAGATTTAAGAATCAAGAAATAAGAACAAGGACTTGGATTACTCACAGAGTCCACTTCTAAATCCTGATATCATTTTTTCAATTTGTTGAACTTTATTTTCTTTAATTATCAATTTTCTTGGCTCTCGGTATCTTTTAGTCTAATTCAAGAATTCGTAAATACCGGCGGCTCCTTGCCCGGTTCCAACGCACATGGTGACCATACCATATTTTCCTTTCATTTCCCGCTTACGCATCTCGTCAAACAACTGTACCGAAAGCTTAGCTCCGGTACATCCCAATGGATGTCCTAATGCAATCGCTCCTCCATTTACATTCACAATTTCTTGATTGAGTCCCAATTCACGAATTACAGCCAGGGACTGAGAAGCAAAGGCCTCGTTCAATTCGATGAGTTCCACATCATCCTGTTTTAGTCCAGCTTGTTTTAAAGCTTTTGGAATGGCTTTAACAGGACCGATACCCATAATTCGGGGTTCTACACCGGCAGCGGCGTAATTAACCAAGCGAGCAATGGGTTCCAGGTTTAGTTCCTTGACCATTTCTTCACTCATAACCATTACGAAGGCAGCGCCATCGCTCATTTGTGATGAATTACCAGCCGTTACACTTCCGCCAGCGGCGAAAACAGGTCTTAATTTGTTCAGTGTAGGGATGTTAGTTCCTTTTCTAGGACCTTCATCCTTATTGACTGTGTACGTCGTGGTTTCCTTTTTTCCAGCGTTGTTGACAAAAGTGTGTTCTACCTCAATAGGTACAATCTGGTCCTGAAAACGATTTTCTTCCTGTGCTTTTAGTGCTTTCATATGGGAATTGTACGCAAAGACGTCTTGGTCTTCCCGTGAAACCTTAAATTGCTGAGCCACTGCTTCGGCCGTCAATCCCATTCCCCAATAGTAATCCTCATTGCCTTCTTTGGCGGTTGCGTAATCTGGAGTGGGTTTGTACCCTCCCATGGGGATGTAGCTCATACTTTCCGAACCCCCGGCAATGATACAATCTGCCATTCCCGATTGTATTTTCGCAGTAGCGATTCCAATGGTCTCCAAACCTGAAGCACAGTATCGGTTCACGGTCACTCCCGGAACATCTTCAATGTTCAATCCCATCAAGGAGATTAGGCGGGCCATGTTCAGACCCTGTTCTGCCTCGGGCATGGCATTCCCCACAATAACATCGTCAATGCGCTTTTTGTCCAATTGTGGCAGTTCCTTCATCATATGTTCAATGGTCTCAGCTGCCAATTCATCAGGTCTTTTAAACCTAAAAAGACCTCGAGGTGCCTTACCTACTGCAGTTCTGTATGCTTTTACGATATAAGCTGTTTTCATATTTTTTAATGTAAGATGCAAGAACCAATATTTGAGATCAACATCTTGGCTCTTTGCTCTTGTTTCTAATTTCTTAAAGGTTTACCAGTTTTCAACATATGTTGGATACGTTCCAACGTTTTTCGTTCCGTACAGAGGGAAAGGAAAGCTTCGCGTTCCAAATCCAACAAATATTGCTCGGTCACATAACTGGCTTCGGACAAATCTCCTCCTGCCATAACATAGGCCAGTTTGTCTGCTATTTTCTTATCATGTTCTGAGATGTAATGTCCCGCTTCCATAGAATCGGTTCCCACCAAGAACATACCCAAAGCTTGTTTTCCTAGTACTTTTACATCCTTCCGTTTTGGAGGTTTAGTATAACCAGATTCGGCCATAAGCTTGGCATATGCTTTTGCTGATGCAATTTGACGGTCCTTGTTTACGACCACGACATCCTTACCTTTTTGAAGGATACCCAAATCAAAAGCTTCGTATGCCGAGGTAGATACTTTGGCCATACCAATGGTGAGGAAGTATTCTTGTAATACATTCAACTCTACATCGTTCTTCTGAAAGGTATCAGCAGCTCTAAGTGCCATTTCCTTGGAACCTCCACCGCCCGGAATGACTCCAACTCCAAATTCGACCAAGCCGATATAGGTTTCGGCAGCGGCAACTACTTTATCAGCATGTAGCGAAAGCTCACATCCTCCTCCTAAACACATGCCATGTGGTGCAGCAATGGTAGGAATCGAGGAATAACGCATTCGCATCATGGTATCTTGGAAGTATTTTATGGCCATGTTCAACTCGTCGTACTCTTGTTCAACGGCCATCATAAAAATCATCCCAATATTTGCTCCCACTGAAAAGTTTGCAGCTTGGTTTCCAACCACCAGACCTTGAAAGTCTTGTTCTGCAAGGTCAATGGCTTTGTTCAGTCCAGCCAAAACATCACCACCGATGGTGTTCATTTTTGATTGGAACTCAACATTCAAAATACCATCACCTAAATCTTCGATGACAACGCCACTATTCTTGAAGACCTCATTGGACTTCCTGATGTTGTCTAAAATGATAAAAGCATCTTGACCAGGAACCTTTTCCATGGCCTTTTTAGGAATATCATAAAAATAGGTGGCACCATCTTTCACAGAATAGAAAGAGTCGATACCAGCAGCTTTCATGTCGTCAATCCATGAAGCAGCAGCTAACCCTTCAGCTTTAATAAATTCCAATCCTTTTTCAAGCCCGACAGCATCCCAAATTTGAAATGGTCCATGTTCCCAGCCAAAACCAGCTTTCATGGCATCATCAATTTTGTAAAGCTCATCAGTAATTTCTGGAATACGATGAGATACGTAGGCAAATAATGCTCCGAAGCTTTTTCTGTAAAACTCTCCGGCCTTGTCCTTTCCGCCAACTAGTACAGAAAAACGGTCGATGACCTTATCCATGGTCTTGGTCAATTCAAGCGTGGGAAACTTTGCGCTCTTTTTGGAACGATAGTCCATCGTATCCAAATCGAGTGTCAGAATTTCGCTTTTCCCATTATCACCTTTCACTTTTTTGTAAAATCCTTGACCAGATTTACTTCCCAACCACTGGTTTTCCATCATGGTTTTGATGAAATCCGGCAAAGCAAACAGCTCATGTCGCTCGTCTTCCTTACAGTTTTCCGAAATTCCGTTGGCCACATGTACCAAAGTGTCAAGTCCGACAACATCTACCGTGCGGAAGGTTGCCGATTTGGGGCGACCAATGACGGGACCTGTGAGTTTGTCCACTTCCTCAACCGTCATTCCCAACTCCTTCACGGCATGGAATAGACTTTGAATACTAAAGATTCCAATTCGGTTACCTATAAATGCCGGGGTGTCCTTGGCTACCACTGAGGTTTTTCCAAGGAATTGTTCTCCATAACCATTCAAGAAATCCAAAACATCTTGAGACGTTTTGGGACCAGGAATGATTTCAAATAGTTTTAAGTATCTGGCAGGATTGAAAAAATGAGTTCCACAGAAATGTTTTTGGAAATCATCACTTCGTCCTTCACTCATGAACTTAATAGGAATACCAGAAGTGTTCGAAGTGATCAAAGTACCTGGGGTTCTATGCTTTTCAAGGTTCTCAAACACCTGTTTTTTAATGTCAAGACGCTCTACCACTACCTCAATAATCCAATCAACTTCTCCTACTTTGGCAATATCATCCTCAAGGTTTCCAGTAGTAATTCGACTGGCAAATTTTTTGTGATAAATAGGGGAGGGTTTTGACTTCAACGCACCGGCGAGGGAATCGTTCACCAACCGATTGCGAACCACTTTATCTTCAAGGGTCAAACCTTTTGATTTTTCCTTTTCGTTAAGCTCTCTGGGAACTATGTCGAGTAGTAGAACCTCGACCCCAATATTGGCAAAGTGACAGGCAATGCCGCTTCCCATTATTCCGGAACCGACAACGGCAACTTTATTGATATGCCTTCTCATGTAAGAATTGAAATTAATTAGTTGTTGTTTTGATATATATTTTTTTGTCCAAGATGAGTTTGTTGATTACGTCTACCGTTTTAAAGAAACCCGTTAAATCATCATTGTTTATGTGCTCTTTTACCACCTCGTTGAACCGGAGCACCACATCTTTTGAGTCTTTTCTTTTTTCTAGTCCCAAGGCAGTTAAGTGTATCAAAACGCCACGGCCGTCTTTGGGATTAGGTTTCCGTTGGATGTATCCTCGCTCTTCTATATTTTTTAGAATTCGACTTAAACTCGTCGCTTCCATACCCATTTTGGGACCCAGCGCGGTACTTGGTGTTCCTTTTTTTGGATCAATGCTGAGGAGCGTAAAGCCTATCGCCATGGTAAGACCATAGTTTTTTGCCTCTTCGTTATACATTTTTATTACAGCTTGCCATGTGGCCCTCAAAGCATGGTCGATGGTCATCTCTTTCATAGAACTATCTTGGTGCTCAAATATACAAAAATTTATTATGCATGCATAATAAATTATACCGATGGAAAAATACCTGTGAAAAGTGCTTTACAGTAGAGTTATGGATTGCTCTTTTCTCTTTTTTTGACCTCGGCTCCCATAGAAGCTGCAAACAGGGATAGAAAAATAGTCAAGGGACCAAAAACCGTGGGTACAAGAAATATCAATGTTTTGTTACCATCTTGAGTGGTCTTGTATATTCCAAAAACCAGCAAAAAAATGGTAATTGAAAGAACCACAATACTGAGGATAAGCAATAGCCTGCTAGCCTTTTTTAAGCGCTCAGTAGAATATTTTTCAAAGGCCACAAGAGCGAATTAATGACCGTAGATGTCGTTGTATAAGTGGATATATTTTTCCTTAACAATTTTGCGTCGCAGTTTCATCGTTGGTGTCAAATGCCCGTCATCAATATTCCAAACCTCTGGGGTGAGCCTAAATTGCTTTACCTTTTCCCATTTGGCAAATTCCTCATTGGCCAAATCTACCTCTTCCTGTATTCTGGAAATGACACGTTCGTTTAAGATAATATCGGAGTTTTCCCCTAGTGTAATTTCGTGTCGAGTAGCCCATTCATACAAAAATTCAAAGTTGGGTTGAATAAGTGCTGCAGGCATTTTTTCACCTTCACCTACCACCATGATTTGTTCTATGAACCGCGACTGCTTGAATCGATTCTCCAAAATCTGCGGGGCAACATATTTACCGCCTGAGGTCTTGAACATCTCCTTTTTTCTATCCGTTATTCTCAGGAATCCATCCGCATCGATTTCACCAATGTCGCCCGTATGAAAGTAACCGTTCTTCAAAACCTCTTTTGTTTTTTCTTCATCTTTATAATAACCCATCATCACATTAGGTCCCTTGCACAATATTTCACCATCATCGGCGATTTTTACCTCAACCCCAGTAATAATTCGACCCACTGAGCCAATTTTCCAGCCACGTCCGGATTCTTGGTTTACCGAAATAACTGGTGAGGTCTCTGTAAGGCCATAGCCTTCCATGACTGGCATACCAGCTGCCGCAAAGACTCTCGCCAAACGCGCCTGCAGGGCCGCACTACCCGAAACCATGGTGGTCAATCTACCCCCTAGGGCTTCCTGCCATTTGCTGAAAATCAGCTTTCTGGCAATCCCCAGTTTCTTTTCATAGAGCCAGCCGTTTTTGCCATAAGGTTCGTACTTAAGTCCGAGCTCCACAGCCCAGAAAAAGAGTTTCTTCTTTATTCCGGTTAAATCTGCTCCCTTGGCAATAATGGCATCATAAACCTTTTCCAATAATCGAGGTACTACAGTCATTACATCTGGTTTTACCTCTTTTACGTTGTCACTGATTTTATCCAAACCTTCCGCAAAATGGATTTCAATGCCACAGTATTGGTAGAGGTACAGGATCATCCTTTCAAAAATGTGACATACGGGAAGAAAACTCAAGGCAATTCCACCTGATTCAAACGGAACACGTTCCTCACTAGAAATGACATTGGAAACTATATTGTCATGGGATAACATGACTCCTTTGGGCTTTCCTGTAGTTCCCGAGGTGTAAATCAAAGTGGCCAAATCTTCAGGTTTTACCTGCGATTTGTATTCTTCGACCTTCTCTTGATTAGACGAGTCTTCCCCAAGCTTCAAAACTTCACTCCAGTGGGTACAATTCTCCAATTGATCGAAGCAGTAAACGTCTTTCAACTTTTTAAGTTTTGTACTTATCGCCAATACCTTTTCAAGCACTTCTGTACAGGATACAAAACAATATTTTGCTTCGGAATGGTTCAATACATATTCATAATCATCTTCAGAAATGGTAGGGTAAATGGGCACATTTTGAGCACCCACCTGAAGAATGCCAATATCCATGATGTTCCATTCCGTTCGGTTGGTCATAGAGATTATGGCAATTTTGTCGTTGGGCTTTACCCCGAGCCTAAGTAGCCCTCTACTTATGGCATTGGCTTTATCAATATATTCCTTAGTTGAAGTAGCCTTCCATGTTCCATCATGTTTTGTAACCAAGGCCTTATCTAGGGGATTGTTTTCCAATTGGTGGTATGGAAAATCAAAGAGTCTGGTAACTTTTTGCATAGTAAGTTTCTGAAAAGAAATTGCAAAATAGGGAAAGGAAGCGGGATTTTAAAATTGAATTTTTAAAGACCCCCTTTTTAGATTATCGAATTCATAACAAATGAACAATTTGCTACCAACAGTGCTGGTGGAATACAGATTATTGTTTTATGAAAACCAACGCTGCTATTGGGATTTAATTCTATCATAAAGCACCCCATGTTTTTTATCAAATAATTGAGTTTTAGTGGCAGTTTTGATGACAATTGTCATCATTAAAAATGATTGGGGGGACTAATTTTGGGCCTGATTAGAACCGCATATTTCACTGTAATAAACAATAAAACAATGGAAGTAAAACAGTTTCGAGATGGCATTTGGACCGATAGAATTGATGTCCGGGATTTTGTAATCAACAACCTTAAACCGTATCATGGCACAGATGGTTTTTTGGTTGGACCAAGTAAGAAAACCCAAACACTTTGGGATATTTGCAAGAAAGCTACCAAAGAAGAACGGGAAAACAACGGGGTACGTTCATTGGATACCGAAACCATTTCAACAATAAATGCTTTTGAAGCAGGGTATATCGACAAGGAGAATGAAGTTATAGTTGGCTTGCAGACCGATGAATTACTGAAACGGACCATGAAACCCTTCGGCGGATTCAAGGTGGTTCAAAAAGCCTTATCGGAACATGGTGTGAAACCTAATGAAACTTTGAACACCCTGTTTTCCAAATACGTAAAAACCCATAATGATGGAGTTTTTGATGCCTATACTTCAGAAATCAAAAAATACCGTTCCCTAGGTATTGTGACAGGACTGCCTGATAATTATGCCCGAGGAAGAATCATTGGGGATTATCGTCGGGTCGCACTTTACGGAATTGGCCGTTTGATTGAGGCCAAGAAAAATGACTTGGAGCAGTTACATGGACCCATGAGTGATGGGACTATTCGCTTGCGCGAAGAAGTGTCTGAGCAAATCAAGGCGCTTAAGGAAATGATTTTGTTGGGGAATAAATATAACCTAGACCTAAGTCGCCCCGCACAAAATGCCAAAGAAGCCGTGCAATGGACGTACATGGCCTATTTGGCGGCAGTTCAAGAGCAAGATGGAGCTGCCATGTCATTGGGCAACGTATCTACATTCTTGGATATTTTTATTGAAAATGACCTAGAGGAGGGAATCATCACCGAAACTGAGGCCCAGGAATATATAGATCAATTCGTGATGAAGCTAAGAATGGTTCGCCATTTACGAATGGGTGCCTACGACGAAATATTTGCCGGCGATCCCACTTGGGTCACTGAAGCCATTGGCGGTATACTTTCCGATGGAAGGACCAAGGTAACCAAAACCTCCTTCCGGTTTTTGAATACCTTATACAACTTGGGACCTTCACCTGAACCTAATATGACCGTACTTTGGTCGAAAAATCTTCCGAAGAATTTTAAGGACTACTGCGTGAAGATGGCCATTGATACTTCTTCCATCCAATTTGAGAATGATGAATTGATGCTAAAAACCCGAGGGTCGGATGACTACGGAATCGCATGTTGCGTCTCCTACCAAGAGTTGGGAAAATCGATTCAGTTTTTCGGGGCACGTACGAATTTGGCCAAAGCACTTTTGTTGGCCATTAACGGAGGGCGATGTGAAATAACAGGGACCGAAATAGTAAAGGGCATCAAACCTTTGGAAGGCGAGTATCTGGACTTCGACAGGGTATTGGCCAATTACAAGATTGCAATTAAAGAAGTCGCCCGTGTGTATAACGAAGCCATGAACATCATTCATTACATGCATGACAAGTACTACTACGAAAAAGCACAAATGGCGTTGATAGATACCGATCCAGCTATCGATATTGCCTACGGAATTGCAGGCTTGTCCATTGTTGCAGATTCCCTTTCAGCAATCAAATATGCAAAGGTAAAACCCATCCGAAACGAAGATGGATTAACAGTGGACTTTAAGATTGATGGGGAGTTCCCCTGCTACGGTAACGACGATGACCGAGTGGACGTATTAGCTCAACAGGTGGTGGCTGATTTCAATAATGAATTAAAACAGCACAAGGTCTATAAAAACGCACAGCCAACAATGTCGGTGTTGACCATTACATCAAACGTGGTGTATGGCAAAATGACGGGAGCAACACCAGATGGAAGAGCGAAGGGAGTGCCATTTGCCCCAGGGGCGAACCCCATGCATGGCCGTGATGCCCAAGGAGCGATAGCTTCTCTCAACTCAGTTGCGAAAATTAACTATGCAGATGCCCTGGACGGAATATCTAACACCTTCTCAATTGTTCCGAAATCTTTAGGGAGCAGCGAAGCGGATCGTATTGAAAACCTGACCACGATTTTGGATGCCTATTTTTCCAGGAACGCGCAGCACGTCAATGTGAATGTTTTGGACAAGGAAACCTTGCTCGATGCCATGGAGCGTCCGG
>NZ_JANQIH010000304.1 GCF_028282265.1 Allomuricauda sp. | reverse complement strand
GCCTTCCACGCGTATTTCATTGCCTTCCTCATCCAATCCAATGGGGATGGTTTCCGTAATACCCTGCGCATCCCTACTGGGATAAAGAAACACAGCATCCTTCACCAAAGTGACCAATTCCACATGTTGTTGCCCAGAGCCTTCACCAAACAGAATTCGGTCGGTATTTAAAAATTCAAGCTCCCCAGTGGGGGCAACATCAAAGGTAGTTTCCACAAAAACGAACAAGCTATCGTTGGCCAATAAGGGTACATCTGTGAATTCTTTTCCCGCCAAGCCATCAACATTGAGGCGATAGCTGCTACTCTGACCATTTTGCAGGCCTACAAAGGGAATTGAGATGTCTTGGTCAAGTCGGTTGTAGACCTTTAAGATATAGGTTGCGCTCCCAATATTGGTAAAAACCGTGTCAAGAAAAACGGTGTCCTTGGAGAAGCGTAAGTTTCCTGAATTGGATTGAAATTCAAAATCGTTCCTGCATGAAGTCCAACCAAGAATCAAAATGAATCCAAGGATTACTAAAACGCTGATTTGGGGGCGAAAGCTCACGTTTTCATGAATAAGTTCGTTACCGAGTCAGGTACTCTTTTGGGTTTAAAAGTGCTCGCGTTCAAAAGACACCAATCTGTAATAGCTTTAACTATAAGTTGGTCGGTTTTATTGTTGTGGATTTCGACTATTCGGGTTGAGATGGGTCCCTTGTTTTCTGCAATGTAGGTGGACAATCGCAGGGTGTCTCCTAAGATGGCGGATTTATGATAGAGGATGTCATGCCTACGGACAACCCATATCATGTCTTTTTTCATTTGGGCATCTGCGGTATGATTCCAATGCTTTTTGGAGATTTCTTGAACCCATTCCACATAGCGGACGTTGTTCACATGGTCAAGTTCGTCAAGGTCGTCGAGTGCAACTTCGATATGCTGTTCGAATACCTGCACCTATTCCTTTTCCATGATTTTAACCTCAAATAGCTTATCCCAGTTTTTTCCGGTGACGAAGAAGGTGCCCCGTTCTTTATGGTAGGCCACTCCATTGAGTACAGAATTCACTTCGTCCCATTCTGGCCCTCGACCGACCTTACTTTTTAATCCACCAAAATTCACTACGCCCTCAATGGCCCCTGATGTGGCGTCAATAATCATCATGCTCTCTTTTTGATAGACGTTGGCATATATTTTTCCATCGAGATACTCCAGTTCATTGGCTTTATTGAAGATAGATTTGTTGGTAACGGTTTCTATGTATCCTGTTTCCTCAAGGGATTCCGGTTCCAAAAACCAGATTTTTTCGGTCCCGTCACTTTTGTAAATCTGTTTCCCGTCGTTACACAGGCCCCAACCTTCACGGCTTTCTCCATAACTGAAATTCTTTAATTTTTCAAGCGTATTTGGGTCATACACATAACCAAGGCCACTCTGCCAGGTCAATAGATAGAGTTTTTCGTTGAGAACCGTTAGACCTTCACCGAAAACCGTTTGGTCCAAATCGATTTTTTGAAGCACCTCTCCGGTTTCGAAATTCACTTTACGCAAGGTAGACTTTCCTTTTTGGCCTGTACTTTCATAAAGCATGTCATTGGCAAACTCCAAACCTTGGGTGTATGCGGTTGGATCATGCGGATACGTATTCATAATTTCATAAGTATACACCTCAGGTGCAGCCGCCGCCAAAAGCCGTATCTTCTTTTCTATTTCAGCTGTTTTTTCATCAAATTGAATGGAGGCTTTGATGATTTTGTTGCCCAATCTTTTTGAGGAAAGTGTGACCTTCCCATTATTTACGGGAAGCTCTTCTCCATCCATAAAGTAAGTCACCTTCTGAATAGCTATATCCTTCTTGTTTTGCAGGGCGATACCGACCACTTGCCCTGTCTGAAATTTTTTCTGGTTCCCTTCAAGTTTTATTTCAAAGAGTTTGGAAGCTTCTTCGTTGCCCCCACAGGCCAAAAAAAAGAGAAGGAACCCAGCTGTTATCAATAGTTTGGACATGGTACGATATGCTTGTTTCATGCTTGACGATATTGCCAGTCGAAATTAAGAATGAATTAGGATTGCGGCAAATTTAAAAGGTCGTATATTTGCATTTGGCAAGTCCTACACGACCAGCTCCTGCAAAATCCCCCAGGGCGGGAACGCAGCAAGGGTATGCGGTCGTAGCGGTGCGATGTAGGTAGCTTGCCTTTTTTTATTTGCCCATTTTGTGGCTGTGAGCACTTTTCTTTGAACGATTGAGAGCATACGCATGGACTACAAAGTTGTTTTGATTACAGGCGGTTCTTCGGGAATTGGTAAATCCATCGGAATATTTTTGACAGAAAAAGGTCTTAAGGTCTACGGGACGACCCGAGATAAGAACAAGTACCCTGATTTCAACGCTTTCAATTTGATCAATTTGGACGTAAAAGAACCAAATACCATTCAAAAGGCGGTCGAGCTTGTATTGAAAAAAGAAGGACGATTGGATGTCTTGATCAACAATGCCGGTGTAGGGATAACAGGTCCGATTGAAGAGACACCCCACGAGGAAATTTTGAATGTTTTCGATACCAATTTCAATGGTCCTGTACGTATGATAAAGGCAGTATTGCCGCAAATGCGGGAACAGGGGAGGGGACTTATCATCAATATTACCTCCATTGCCGGTTACATGGGATTGCCCTATCGGGGATTTTATTCAGCGACCAAGGGGGCATTGAATGTGCTTACCGAGGCGCTAAGAATGGAAACCAAAGATTTTGGGATACAAATTGTGAATGTGGCACCGGGTGATTTTGCAACCAACATCGCTTCAGGACGGTACCACGCTCCGGTAAGGGAAGATTCACCCTATGGATACGCATATTCCAAAACATTGCAGTCCATTGATGATGATGTGGATTCGGCAGGCGATCCCATAGAGGTCGCAAAGGCCGTTTATCGGGTCTTAAAAATTAAAAATCCCAAACCGCACCGACCCGTAGGTGCGTTTATGCAAAAATTTTCCCTTACCCTAAAAAGAATATTACCGGATAAAGTATACGAAAGACTTTTACGCAACCACTATAAGCTCTAAAGTGATGGCATGTTTTTTGATTGATTTAAAACATGGAGAAAAGTATACGATTATTCAGAATCTGCATAGTGGCCTCATTCGCCTTTATTTTCTCGGGATGTGACGAGATTTTTGAGTGTGTTTTTAACATCAACCCAGAAATCCATCAAAAACAGTTGCTTATAGGAGTTGTCGGTGAAGGATATAGAGAACGAATAACGGCAGAGATAAGCAATGAGGTCAACGATAATGACTACGATTATTTCTTTGATGTTGTTGGAGAACTTCCTCCGGGAATTTTCGTTGACTTCAACAGAAGGTCTGTGGACCTTTTTGGGATTCCTGAAGAACCGGGGAATTACCGATTTCAGGTAGAACTTTTTGTGGAACGATATGACTTCAATGGTTTTGATGGCAGCCCGACTTGCTCTGATTCTACCGTACGTTCGTTTACCCTACAGGTTTTAGAGTAAGGATACGTTTATTTTACATCATTTTAGATGCATAGGCCTTCTTATTGTTGTAAATTCGCAATGAATAGGACTGCAAATCTAAATAGCAAAAACGTATGAAATTTTTTATCGATACAGCCAATCTTGATCATATTCGTGAAGCCCAGCAATTGGGTGTATTGGATGGCGTCACCACCAATCCGTCTTTAATGGCCAAGGAAGGCATCACCGGACGAGACAATATTTTAAAACACTATGTGGATATTTGCAATATTGTTGACGGGGATGTTTCTGCAGAAGTGGTTTCCACCGACTTCGATGGAATTATAAAAGAAGGCGAGGAACTTGCAAAGCTACATGAGCAGATTGTAGTAAAGGTTCCAATGATTAAGGAGGGTGTCAAGGCACTAAAGTATTTTTCAGATAAGGGAATAAAAACAAACTGCACCTTGGTTTTTTCTCCAGGGCAAGCACTTTTAGCTGCTAAAGCAGGAGCAACATACGTTTCTCCTTTTATTGGTCGATTGGATGATGTTTCTACGGATGGGCTTAATTTGATTTCCGAGATACGTTTGATTTACGACAATTATGGTTTTGAAACGCAGATTTTGGCTGCTTCCGTTAGACATACCATGCACGTAATTGATTGCGCTAAACTTGGAGCTGATGTTATGACTGGACCGTTGTCGGCGATTGAAGGTCTTTTAAAGCATCCTTTGACGGATATCGGACTTGAAAAGTTTTTGGCCGACTACCGAAAGGGAAACCAATAAGAACAAAGCAAATAAAATATTTAAACCTTGGGTACTTCTATCCAAGGTTTTCTTTTTTAGAAAGATTTGTAAAGGTTGGCAAATGCATCCACGATGAGGGTGTCCTTGGCTATAACACATTTGTTTAGACCATCGACGATCATACTCATCTGAACCTCCCCAAAATCATCGCCTCTATATTGATTGGATTTATCCAATCCGTGTTCATCCAACAGGCTCAACCATTGTTGGTGTGTAGTTCTTAAGCCTATGCCCACAAAAGAATGTTTGGGGTATTTTTTTTCCAATTTAGCAATGTGTTGGACAACATTTTTAAAATGTTTTTTCTGTGCGGGTGTCCAAAAATAAAATACCGTATTTCTTTTTCTACTAATTTCCCGAAGAGAGATTTGATTGTTATTGGAATCCAGAAGCATTAAATCAGGGAGGGTTTCATTGGGTTGCAGCCTTTGGATGCCGGTGTAGAGCATTGCTATTTCTTCCTTGTGGTCTTCATTGGTGGAAAGTAACTGGAACTTTTCTATAAAAGTTTGGCAGGCCTCGTTGGATTTGTGTTCGGTCAACAAATAGTCCATAGCAATATTTCTAAAGAGAATATCCCTAAGTTCAGATTCCTGTACCAAGCTATCCACCAATTTAAGCTTGTGCTTGTTAAAATGGAGATGATCCATAACAGCTCCCTTTGGCATTCCGCAATCCTCCATGCAAGTCACGTAGGACAGATTACCAAAATGGTATTTCAAAAAATCGAAATAGGGACGGAAGTATGCTAAATCCCTATCATTTAGGTCTAAAGTCCCCCTGTAAGCATAGAAGGAATCAGTGAGGACGTGTATGGTCTCTTCGCCGGTTTTTTTCTTGTGGTAGAAAGGATATTTTTCTTTGTAGATATAGCTGCCGTAGTCTATGGAAGCCTTGGCCATGGAAAACTCCCTATCGCTCAGTTCGTTTTCTTTTTTCAAATCTTCCAGTAGTTCAATCTTCATTGAACGGAGTGAATCAATTTTATGTCCGAAGGTATCTGGGTCGAGTTTGTAATAGTTGTAGATCAAGGGTTCTTCATCCTCATGAACCAAGAACATTTCAATCAAGAAATTATTGATTGCCGCACCATCGCCTGAGAAAACCAACGATTCATCAAACTCCATGGTGTTCAAACGTATGACCGTGCTATCTCCCTCTTGCAAATACACATATTGAAGCTCAGGGCTGTGGTCAAAGTGATAAAGACCTTCCTCAATTCCTTGAAGGTTGAAAAAGAAACGATGATCCTGATTCAGCTTGGCAGAATCGATGACCATGTCGTCCTTATAAAGGACAACGTATTCACTGGTTGGGTTTACGATTTCACCTTTAAGAGTAATGGAAGGACATTCTCCTGTCTTTGTGGAACAAGCCACAACCGATAATAGGGAGAGGCTGAGTAAAAGTCTAATCATACAAAGGGCTCCATCATTTACAATCTACAAAATTAAAAATACCTGAAAACGATCTTGTTAATGACGAGTTAAATGTTGTAAAACGCTGTTTTTGTGAGGTTTAAATAAGTCATTTTAAATTAGTAATACGTATCGCTTTTGACTATTTTTGCCGAAAATTTTAGCATATGTTATCGGTGTCCAATCTTTCGGTGCAATTTGGTAAGCGAGTTTTGTTCGATGAAGTAAACGTAACCTTTTCAGATGGAAACTGTTACGGAATTATAGGAGCCAACGGAGCTGGGAAATCTACCTTTTTAAAAGTACTCTCCGGTCAAATCGATCCTACCTCCGGAAGTGTACATTTAGAACCTGGCAAAAGAATGTCAATTCTTGAGCAAAACCATAACGCCTATGATGAAGTTCCAGTTTTGGAAACCGTGGTGATGGGAAACAAACCGCTTTTTGACATCAAAAAACAGATTGATGCGCTTTATGCTGACTACACCGATGAAAATGCTGAGAAGATTGGTGAGCTTCAAGTACAGTTTGAAGAAATGAATGGCTGGAATGCGGAAAGTGATGCTGCTGCACTTTTGTCCAATTTGGGAATCACAGAGGATTTGCATTACACCCATATGGCCGATATGGATTCCAAACTTAAGGTTAGGGTACTTTTGGCCCAAGCCCTTTTTGGAAACCCCGATGTGTTGATTATGGATGAGCCTACCAACGATTTGGACTATGAAACCATAAGTTGGTTGGAGAATTTCTTGGCGAATTATGACAATACTGTAATTGTAGTGTCACACGACAGGCATTTTTTGGACGCGGTTTGTACCAGTATTGCCGATATCGATTTTGGAAAAATCAATTTGTTCTCGGGTAATTACACATTTTGGTACCAAAGCAGCCAATTGGCAGCACGCCAACGAGCACAGCAAAATAAAAAGGCCGAGGAAAAGGCCAAGGAGTTACAAGAATTCATCCAACGATTCAGTGCCAATGTTGCCAAAAGTAAACAGGCTACCTCACGTAAGAAGATGTTGGATAAGTTAAAGGTAGAGGACATAAAACCTTCGAGCCGAAGATACCCGGCCATCATTTTTGATAGGGAGCGTGAAGCTGGAGACCAAATTTTAAATGTTGAAAAGCTATCTGCAACCTCTGATGATGGGGATTTGCTGTTTCAGAATATCGACATTAACCTTGCCAAAGGTGATAAGGTGGCCATTATTTCCAAAGATTCCAGGGCTACCTCCGCCTTTTACAATATTATCTCAGGAAAAATCAAGGCAAACCAAGGTTCATATCAATGGGGTGTGACCACCACACAATCGTATCTTCCTGCGGACAACTCCGAATATTTTGAACAGGATATCAACTTGGTCGATTGGTTAAGGCAGTGGGCCAAAACCGAAGAGGAACGCGAAGAGGTTTATATTCGTGGGTTCCTGGGAAAAATGCTTTTCAGCGGGGAGGAAGCCCTTAAAAAAAGTACGGTGCTTTCGGGAGGAGAAAAAGTACGTTGCATGTTGAGCCGCATGATGATGTTGCGCGCCAATGTACTTCTGCTTGATGAACCTACCAATCACTTGGACTTGGAAAGTATCACTGCTTTCAACAACTCTTTAAAGAACTTCAAGGGCACTGTTCTATTGACAACACATGACCATGAGTTTGTTCAAACCGTAGCCACTAGAATCATTGAACTTACCCCAAAGGGAAGTATTGACAGGTACTTGAGTTTTGATGATTACATGTCTGATAAATCCATCAAAGAACAAAGAGCGAAAATGTACGGTGCTCTATCGGTATCTAACTAAGCATTGAAGTATTTACTGTTCCAAATAGCTGGATTAAAATTCTTACCAAGTGCAAATCCGTAGAAAATAACCACTGACGCGATGCACTTGAACATAAAGAAATAGATAATCCAGAACTCCGTTGCGGAGTTATTTTTAGAGAATAGCCCTTCGGGAACCAAAAGTGTTGCAAAGTAACTTATGACCAAAGTGAACAAGGTCAGATTGACGATGCTCTTAAAGGGCCATACCAATAGTTTTCTAAAAGGATGAAGATCGTTGCCCCATTTGTGAATTAGGTAGAAATAGTCATTGCCAATGGGAGCGAACAATAAAGGATCATCCTTGTCCTCCAATTTGAACAATTTGGATGGTGCCATTATTTTGAAGCCCTTTATTTCTGTATCATGTGATTCTTCCAATTGTTTGATTTTGTCAAAGGCAGAGTTTGGAATCTTGCCCTTAAAGTATCTGGTATCCAAAAAGCGGAGACGATAATCGATACAGATTTTTTTGATTTGCTCAATATGGTAAATTCGGTCAGTTTCAAGCAGGTCAAAATCAAAATCGTTGCTCAAAACCGACTTTGATGCCACTAAATTCTTTGAAATCTTCTTTGATTTAGAGGAGTGGCCTTTTAAAATCTGCTGGACCTCGGCCAATACTTTCTCCTCTTCCTCCCTTGTGTAGTTTTTGAGATGCAGAAGCTCTCTTTCAATGTTGGTTTTTTGAAATATCATTTTAATTTTCTTAGCAATTACATCAAAGTTAAGGATTTGAGGTTCTTGTAAAGAATACAATTTTTTCCATTTATGTTAACATTTTGTTAAATGCCGATTTTCTTCTTTTGATTCCCGCTTGTTTTAACAAAAAAATGTAATTTACCGAGGATTTTGGTATTTTATCGTATAAAGAAAATTTAATTAACCCCAAATCAAGGTTTCGATTACCGAATTATGAAAGTAACCCCCATCTTCAGCCTACTTGTTTCATTATGTTTTGGAACGTTCACCTGCAATGCGCAATTTCAACAGAATTTATCTTCATCCAACCCTATAGAGTCTGAACGTCATTCCATGTTGTATGCGGCGGTTAAGGCGATTGACATGGATGACCTATTGAAAAATTCAGGCCCTTTCACAATTTTTGCGCCTTCCAATGATGCGTTTAAGCGATTTTCTTCAGACAAATTGAAACGATTGATGAATGCTAAGGACAAATCGGAGTTGAAGTCGCTTTTGACCTATCATATCGTTGCAGGCAATTTGACTGCTTCCAGAATTTTAAAAGCGCTTTGCAGAGGAAAGGGTAAAGCAACTTTCACCACGGTTCAGGGTAAGAAACTCACCGCCCATATGGAAGGTTATGATATTGTGCTGACAGACCCGGTGGGGAATACTGCTCGAATCACAAACGCTGATTTAAATCATGGGAATAGGGTAATCCATGAAATAGATAGTGTTATTCTGCCGACACAAATGTAAATTTCTACCTTAAGGTGGCTCCCAATTTTTGTTCGTAGTTGTGTTGAAGCTTAGCCATCAACTTGTCAATCTGTTTATCGGTCAAGGTTTTGTTTCCGTCTTGTAACGTAAAACTTACCGCATAGGATTTTTTTCCTTCCGGAAGGTTTTTTCCCATGTAAACGTCGAATAGATTCACTTTTTTAAGCAGCTTTTTTTCTGTTTTCCAGGCGACATCGTTCACTTGTTGAAAGGTGATGTTTTCATCCAAAAGCAACGCAAAATCACGAGAAACTTCTGGAAACTTTGGAATTTCACTAAAGGAAATCGTTTGGTTTTGTACCAAATCCAGTATTAAGTCCCAATCGAGATCCACAAAGAAAACATCATTTTTTATATCAAGATTTTTCAAAACGTTAGTGTGCACCAGACCAAAAGCGCCTATTTGCTTTCCATTGATACTGTAGCTTAGAGATTCTGAAAGAGTCCCATTATCCAAAGGTTCTTCCTTGATGTTTTCTAAGCCCAACCTTCGCAAAACAGCCTGAACACATCCTTTCACATAAAAGAAATCGGTTTTCTCCGTGGGACTTGTCCAACTGTCCGAACCGCGGTTCCCTGAAACAAATAGGGAAAGGTGTTGTCTTTCTAAATTGACTTTTTTGGATTTGTGGTACGTCTTTCCGAATTCGAATAACTTGAGGTTGTTTTGTTGTCTGTTGTTGTTATACCTTACGGCTTCCAGCCCCGAAGGCAGCATGGAAGTTCGCAAAACGGATAAATCGGAACTCAACGGGTTCATCATTTCAACCGAATCACTTTCTGAAGAAACTGCTTCCATAGCTTCCTTGGCGATTAAGCTATTGGTCATTATTTCGTTATAGCCAAGCGAAGACAACATATTGCCGATCACTTCCTGAAGTCGGTGATTTTCGAATCGGGAGTTTTCGGCTACGGAAGCATTAAATTTTTCATTAAAGCCAATCTTGTTGTAGCCGTATACCCTTAAAATTTCTTCTATAACGTCAACTTCCCGTTCCACGTCGACGCGATAAAAAGGAATGGTCAATCCCAAACCGGATTCCGTAACATTGTTCACCTTGATGTCCAGCGAAGAAAGAATGGTCTTAATCGTATCCCTTGGAATTTCCTGGCCAATAAGTGAATTGATTTTATCAAATGTCAAGAATACCTGACGTTCCTTGGGTTTTTTGGGATAAAGGTCCACTACATCAGAACTGATTTCCCCTCCGGCAATCTCACGAATTAACACAGCCGCCCGTTTTAGCGCGTATTCGGTCAATTCAATATCAATTCCCCGTTCGAATCTGAAGGAAGCATCGGTATTAAGTCCATGACGTTTTGCACTTTTTCTTATGGAAATAGGGTCGAAGTAGGCACTTTCAAGAAAAATAGCCGATGTATTTTCGGTAACACCAGAATACGTACCACCAAAAACGCCAGCGATGCACATAGGCTTTTCGCTATCGCAAATCATTAAATCCTCTTCGTGAAGCTCTCGTTCAACATCATCCAAAGTTGTAAACTTGGTACCCTTGGGAAGTCTTTTTACCTCGATTTTACCCCCTTTTATTTTGTTCGCATCGAAGGCATGAAGCGGCTGGCCCAGCTCATGAAGGACGTAGTTGGTAACGTCCACCACATTGTTGATTGGCGATAGGCCAATAGCCTGCAATCTGTTCTTCAACCAGTATGGTGAATCTTGCACAATAATATTGCTTATGGTCAAACCACAGTACCTTGGCGCCAGTTCATTGTCTTCCACATCTACATCAATCCGAAGAGACCTGTTATCTATGGAGAAGTTGCTCGTCGATGGGGTAACCAATCCCTTGGTGATTTCGTGCTGTTCGAGCCCAGCTTTTAAATCCCTGGCCACACCGTAATGACTCATGGCATCGGCTCGGTTGGGAGTAAGGCCAATTTCGAAGACTTCGTCCTTTTCTATTTCAAAAACCTCACTGCAAGGGGTTCCTGGCTCAAGCGTATCGCTGAGTACCATAATACCGTCATGGCTTTTTCCCAGTCCAAGCTCGTCTTCGGCACAAATCATACCATGACTTTCCTGACCTCTTATCTTTCCCTTCTTTATTTGCCACGGTTCACCTTCTGCGGTATACAAAGTGGTCCCAATGGTAGCGACCGGTACTTTTTGACCTGTGGCCACATTCGGGGCACCGCATACAATTTGAACCGGACTTTCTGTACCGATGTCGACGGTGGTCACTTTCAATCTATCTGCATTCGGATGTTTTTCACAAGTCAGGACATGTCCTACAACCACACCTGCCAGACCACCTTTGACCGATTCAAAACGCTCAATACCCTCAACCTCAAGTCCAAGATTGGTCAAGAGCTCACCGGTCTTCTGCGACTCCCAGTCAATTTGCAAAAATTGCTTCAACCAGTTGTAAGAAATCTTCATACCCCAATTTTAAAGTGGACAAAGATAAACAATAGAAAAAGAGATTCAATCCAAATATTTTATAAGTGTTGCGTGCGATTTGTAAGTTTTGAACTATATTTTCGAAATAAAGGAAAACAAGAAGAGAAATGAAGAATACAGTCTTAGTAATAATGGGGTTCATTTTGGTGCTATGTTCTTGTAAGGAGGAGAAAAAAGAGCTTTTAACCGGCGATTGGTGGGCGAAGATGATGGTTTCAGAAAATGAAGAACTTCCCTTTACCTTCAAACTCTCCAAAATGGAAGATGGCAGTTACCAAATGGAAATACATAATGCGGAAGAAGTGGTCGTGGTAGACGAAATCACTGTGGTTCAAGATTCCATTATACTGAAAATGCCTGTTTTTGAAGGATACATTGCTGGTACATTTTCAGAAGATAAGATAACGGGTAGTTTCATTAAAGAGAGCCTTAATCGGGTAGTGCCGTTTTCCGCGGTTCATGGAACCAAGGAAAGGTTTTCGATTGACAACCCCTCTACATATAATGTTTCAGGAATTTGGGAAACCTATTTTGAAGTGGATACGGATGATGAGTATCCTGCGAAGGGAATTTTTATTCAGGAAGACAACGTGGTAAAAGGCACCTTTAGGACCAAGACCGGTGACTACCGATTCCTTGAAGGGGTAATGGATGGCGACTCTCTTAAATTATCCGCTTTTGATGGCGCCCATGTTTTTCTCTTTACAGCTAAAGTTACTGACAGTACCCTCTCGGGCAAATTCTATTCAGGAAATCACTCGCTCGAAATGTTTAAAGCACGTAGGAATGAGGCTTTTGAATTGCCCGATGCCAATACCCTTACGTTCCTTAGAGATGGATATGAGAGTTTTGATTTTTCCTTTCCTGATGAAACTGGCAAAATTGTGAGTCTTTCGGATGAACGCTTTGCTGAAAAACCTGTCCTTATTCAAATTATGGGGACTTGGTGCCCAAATTGCTTGGATGAGACGAAGTTTTACGTGGACTATTTGAAGAAAAATCCAGATACCGATTTAGCTTTTGTTGCCCTTGCGTTTGAATATGCCAAGACCGAAGAAAGTGCTTGGAGAGGAATACAACGGCTCAAAGATAGGATAGAAGTACCTTATCCCATTCTATTGGCCCAGTATGGAACCTCCAATAAACAAAGGGCGAATGAAAAGCTACCTATGTTGAATCATGTACTTTCTTACCCAACTACCATTTATATTGACCGTGATAAAGATGTTCGCAAAATACATACAGGATTTAACGGACCCGCTACAGGGGAAAAGCACGAGAATTTTAAAAAGGAGTTTAATCAGACGGTAGAGGAAATGTTGGAAATGGAAATGGACTAAATAATTGTTGATTTGCCAAGACCGATGTTTTCATCGTTCATGTTCAAATCATCCTCTTCATCTACGATGTTATCCGCGATATAGTCTCCGACCTGATGGGTTCCATATTGACTTTTGGCATTTAAGTCAGGGGTTACAATGCCCTTTTTCAAGGATTTATCCACTGCTTCCCTAACCGACATAGCTTCTTCAAAGAGTCCAAAATGCTCCAAAAGCATAGCTGCAGAAAGTATAGAAGCAATAGGGTTTGCAATATTCTTCCCTTTCGCTTGTGGATAAGATCCATGAATCGGTTCGAACAAAGCATTCTTTTCACCAACCGAGGCTGAAGCCAAAAGTCCTATAGACCCTCCAATAACACTTCCTTCGTCTGATATGATGTCACCAAACATATTCTCTGTCAGAATCACATCGAATTGCCTTGGGTTAAGAATGATTTGCATGGCAGCATTATCAACAAATAGGTAATCCAGTTCCACTTCGGGATAGCTTTCTGAAATTTTGGAAACTACCTTTCGCCATAAACGAGATGATTCCAAAACATTGGCCTTATCTACCAAAGTCAGCTTTTTGCTTCTGTTTTTTGACGCCTTGAACGCCAAATGGGCAATTCTGCTTATCTCTTTTTCCGAATATTCACATAAGTCGGAAGCAATAGTTCCCTCTTCGTTGAGTTTTTTCTCCCCAAAATAAATCCCACCAGTAAGCTCTCGATAGATAATGAAATCAGTACCGGAGATAATCTCGGTCTTCAGAGGGGAGTTTGCCAAAAGTGTGGGAAACACTTTCACAGGTCTGATGTTGGCAAAAAGACCAAGTTCCTTACGGAGTTTTAGGAGTCCTTGTTCTGGACGCACTTTTGCAGTGGGGTCATTGTCATATTTGGGATCTCCTATTGCTCCGAACAAGACAGCATCCGCTTCTTTACATAGGTTCAGTGTATCCTCTGGCAGTGGATTTCCAGAACGGTCAATTGCAATGGCTCCCACGGCAGCTTCTTTATAAATAAAAGTATGATGGAAGGTTTCTTCAACAGCCTGTAAACACTTTACCGCCTGGTCTAAAACTTCTGGACCGATTCCATCTCCCGGGAGTAATGCGATTTTTAAATTCATAATACGTATTTGGTACGAAAAGCTGTAAAGCGACAACTATTGATGAGGTCGCTCTTATAATTGTACTATGCGTTACGCAATGCTTTCAATACCAACATTACTGGTTTCTATTATCTTATGAATGTCATCATCCATGATTTCCTTTTGTCTATCCGCAAACTTCAAAAAGTTCTTGTATACTTCATCAAGCTGCAACTTGGTGAGTTCATAACCGACATTTTTTGCCCTGTAGGCCAAAGCGGCTCGTCCACTTCGGGCAGTAAGCACTATGGAAGACTCATTGACCCCGACATCGTGTGGGTCAATAATTTCATAGGTTTCCCGTTGTTTGATAACCCCATCCTGATGTATTCCAGAACTATGCGCAAAAGCGTTGGACCCAACGATAGCTTTGTTTGGTTGTACCGGCATTCCCATTTTTTGGGAAACCATCTGGCTAGTGTCGTAAAGCAATTTACTGTTGATGCCGGTATCAAGATTTAGGTACGGATGTTGCCTCAAAATCATGACCACCTCTTCCAAAGAAGTGTTTCCGGCTCTTTCACCTATGCCATTGATGGTACATTCAATCTGGCGTGCTCCATTAATCACTCCTGAAATTGAATTGGCTGTAGCCAGACCAAGGTCGTTATGGCAGTGGCAAGAAAGAATCGCCTTGTCAATATCCTTTACGTTCTCTGTGAGATATTTCATTTTCGCTCCATATTCCTCTGGCAAACAATAGCCTGTGGTGTCGGGAATATTAAGCACAGTAGCCCCTGCTTTAATAACAGCCTCACAGACCTGCGCCAAAAATTCGTTGTCGGTTCGGCCTGCGTCCTCAGCATAGAACTCTACATCTTCCACAAAGGTCTTTGCATAGGCAACGGCTTCTACAGCACGTTCAATGATTTTCTCCCGTGTAGAGTTGAACTTGTACTTTATATGCGAATCGGAGGTGCCTATCCCGGTATGAATTCTTGGCTTTTGCGCCACTTTGATGGCCTCCGCAGCTACCTCTATATCTTTTTTGACAGCTCTGGTCAATCCGCAAACCGTTGCATTTTTGACCAGTTTTGCGATTTCATTCACGGATTTAAAGTCCCCTGGACTAGAAATGGGAAACCCCGCCTCAATAACATCGACGCCCAATTCGTCGAGCCTTTCGGCTATGACCAATTTCTGTTTTGTATCCAGTTTACACCCAGGGACCTGCTCACCATCCCGAAGTGTAGTATCAAAAATTTGTACCTTATCTTTGCCCATTCTAGTAGTTGGTTTTTACTCAATTACACGAAGATATTGTAGTATGGAGGCTGAATAAATTGTTCAAAAAACCCATTACAACGTTAAACTGTATTTATAGGTATTTAAAATATTGAAATACAGGGTTTTAAATTAAGTTTTTTACGATGACAAATACCCACAGAGACACTTTGTTCGTTTTGATCAAGTCCCTTTCCAAATCTGAGAAGCGCCAATTTAAATTATACGTTGGACGTCTTGGGGTCAATACCGATGCAAAGTTTCTGGCTCTTTTTAATCTGCTCGATAAGATGAAAGCCTATGATGAAAAGCAGATTTTGGACAGTGGGATAGTCAAAAAAGCGCAGTTATCGAACTTAAAAGCCCATTTATACCGCCAAATATTGGTCAGTTTACGACTCAATCCCGTTAATCAGAACGTACGGGTTCAGATTCGTGAGCAGCTTGATTTCGCCACCATTCTCTATCAAAAAGGACTCTACAAGCAAAGCTTAAAAATTTTGGACAAGGCCAAGAATTTTGCCATCGAAAATGAGGAGAAAAACGTGGCTTATGAAATTGTGGAGCTGGAAAAAATCATCGAAACGCAATACATAACCCGAAGTATTCCGCATCGGGCTGATGAATTGGCGGTGCAGGCCAAGGAACTGTCAGAGCAGAATCTAATCACAAGTAAACTTTCCAATCTGTCTTTACAGCTATATGGGATGATGCTAAAGGTGGGATATGTCAGAAATGATGAAGACTTACGAAATGTGAGGGATTATTTTGAATCCCATTTACCGGCATACCAAATTGAGGATTTGGGTTTTCGTGAAAAACTTTGGTTGTACAAAGCGCATTTATGGTATAGTTTACTGACCCAAGACTTCCTTTCAGCATATAAATACGCCAGCAAATGGGTCGATTTGTTTTATGAAAACGAAGAAATGATTGCCCTAAACCCGGTTTTTTATCTAAAGGGAAATCATTACTTATTGGAGGCTCTGTTTTTCGTTAAGTATGGTTCGCAATTCCGCGGAACTTTAGAACGATTGGAACAACAGGTGGGCAATCCTAAGTTTCCTCAGAACGACAATATCGCTTCTCTAAGCTTCTTGTATATCAATTCAAACCGGTTGGGCCTCCACTTTTTGGAGGGAACCTTCGAAAAGGGACTGTATTTGGTGAACATTATTGAGTACGGTATCAAAAAACACCGTCCCCGTATTGACGAACACCATATCATGCTCCTCTATTACAAAATTGCTTGCTTGTATTTTGGGACAGGAGATAACAAAAACTGTATCCTTTATTTAAAACGGATCATTTCAAACAAAAACTTGAAAATGCGGGAGGATCTCATGTGCTTTGCCCGAGTTTTAAGTCTGGTAGCGCACTATGAAGCCGGCATGGACTATCACCTCGAGGTTCAGCTTAAGAGCACCTATAAGTTTTTGTTGAAAATGAATGATTTACATGCAGTTCAAAAAGAGATGATAAAGTTTTTGAGAAGTTTGGGAGACATTTATCCAAGCGAGCTGCGCAACGAGTTTCAAAAACTATATACCGAGCTGAAGAAGTACGAGAATCACCCCTATGAAAAACGGGCTTTTTTGTACTTGGACATCCTCTCATGGCTGGAAAGTCATTTGCAGAACCGACCGGTAGCAGAAATTATAAGGGAGAAAGCTTTAGCGACCATACGCTAAATACAAGCGTTCCAGAGCGGGTCGTTTGGAGGGGTTGCCACTACTGAGATATTTTCTTTTTTAACAGGATGAATCAGTTCCAATTTTCTTGCGTGTAGGTGAATGCTCCCATCCGTGTTGCTTCGGGCTGCGCCGTATTTTAAATCCCCTTTGATGTGCAAACCCAAGGCTGCCAATTGGGCCCTTATCTGATGATGCCTACCCGTTTTTAAATCGATTTCCAGAAGATTGTAAGAATCCAACCTTTTGATAAGTTTGTAGGTGAGGACAGCTTTTTTCGAATTGTTTACTTCCTTGTCGTGCGCATAGGATTTGTTCTGCTTCGGGTTTCGGACCAACCAATGTGTCAGTTCTCCAGTTATTTCTGGTGGTGACTCACGAACCAGGGTCCAATAGGTTTTTTGGGTTTTACCTTCGGCAAAGAGTTTGTTCAATCGCGACAGGGCCTTGGATGTTTTGGCGAAAAGAACAATTCCCGATGTTGGCCTATCAAGTCGATGTACGACGCCCAAAAAGACGTTGCCTGGTTTGTTATATTTGTTTTTTAGGTATTCCTTGACGATGTCACTAAGGGGAGTATCACCGGTTTTGTCACCTTGGACAATATCCCCAGGCCTCTTGTTAATGGCAATGAGGTGATTGTCTTCATATAGTACGTCAAGGTTCTTGGAATCAGATTGCCGTTTTGACATCACCGTCAAGTTGATATGATTTGCAGATACTAATATTGCTCGTTTTCGTTGGGAAAGTCAGAAGTTTTCACGTCCTCAACATATTGGGAGATGGCGTTACTCATCTCTTCATAAAGATTCATGTATCGTCTCAAAAATCGAGGATTGAACTCGTGGGTCATTCCCAAAAGATCATGAACGACCAACACTTGACCGTCCACACCTCCGCCAGCACCAATTCCAATTACAGGTATTGAAATACTTTCAGCTACTTCTTGGGCCAGTTGCGCCGGTATTTTTTCCAATACAATTCCAAAACAGCCCAACTCTTCCAACATTTTAGCATCCTTTTTAAGTTTGGCGGCCTCCCGTTCTTCCTTGGCCCTCACCGTGTAGGTTCCAAATTTGTAAATGGACTGTGGCGTCAGTCCCAAATGTCCCATAACAGGAATTCCGGCCTGCAAAATCCGCTTTACGGAATCCTTGATCTCGACTCCACCCTCTACCTTAACTGCGTGTGCTCCGCTTTCCTTCATGATGCGAATCGCCGAACGCAATGCTTCTTTGGAGTCACTCTGATAACTTCCGAAAGGAATATCGACCACCACAAGGGCCCTTTTGGCAGCTCTAACAACGGAACTGGCATGGTAAATCATTTGGTCCAAAGTAATCGGAAGAGTAGTTTCGTGCCCAGCAATCACATTACTGGCAGAATCTCCAACAAGAATTACGTCGACTTGTGCAGCATCAACAATCTTTGCCATGGAATAATCGTATGAAGTAAGCATGGAGATTTTTTCACCATTCTGCTTCATTTCGACCAAAGATTTTACCGTAACTCTCTTATATTCTTTTTTTGCGACTGACATCAATTCTATTTTATTCGGCTAAATGTAAGCAGATTTGTTTAATTTGTAAGCCATCAAACCTAACAGTCATGAAAACCTATTTTCTTACCTTTTTTTTGATAGTAAGCCTTTCAGTTTCAGCACAGGGCCCGAATGCCAATGATTTGGACAAGCGTGCTGTTGAAGAAACGATTCGAACGTTTTTTGATGGATTTCATAAACAGGATTCATCCATCATGAAGAGTACAGTGTCCAACGAGATCGTATTGCAAACAACAGGAAAAGATAAAGAAGGCAAAACCAGGTTCCAGACCAGCGAGTTTTCAAAATTTCTGAAGTCCATTGTCAGTATACCCGATAGCATCAGTTTTGAGGAAAAATTGACGTCCTTTTCAATCCAAGTGGATAGAACAATGGCCAATGCCTGGGTAGGGTATGAGTTTTGGCTGAATGGTAATTTCTCTCACTGCGGAATAAATTCTTTCCAGCTCATAAATTTTGACGGTGTTTGGAAGATCATCTACTTGATTGATACGCGTGGAAGAGCAGGATGCGGGCAAGAATAGCTTTTAATATTTTGCGCTTTTACTAGAATCAGTTGGTTAGGGTTTTTGATATCACCTATCAATCGAGATATTTCTTCATTGTTGGTTTCATCGTATACACAACCTATTGTTTTTTCTTGTTAACCAATACAAAGTTTAGGTATGGATAACATCCTACAAGCCACCATTCCCATGATCTACAACAACCAAAATACCGATGACGAAAAGCGCCACCGGTATTTTATTTTTTTTGAAAAGGTTCAAAAAAATCTTTTTATAAAATAGAGGTTTCAATGTCAATGTCTGAGTGCTCCCACGCCTTGTCAAACTCTGTTTTTATGGCTTTTGCTTCTTCCAGTTTTCCTTGCGCTTTCAAACTATTGTGCAAACCCCTTAAAGACCAGCCATTCTGTCGCAATACTTTTAAATCCTCTTTATAGATTCTTTCGGCTTCCTCATACTTTTTGGCCTTCATTAAAACCGCTCCCAAATTTTGGCGTGTCGGAATATGCCAAGCTGCCGGCTCGGTATAGGTAAGGCCATCTTCAAATTCCACGGCCTTTTTTAGATGCTTTATGGCTTTGTCCGTATCACCATTCAACGCCGCCAATTCTCCAGCTACCACCTCATAGGCTATGTTTGCTGAATTAATGGACGGGTTGTGAAATGTGGCCACTAAGGTTTCTAAGTCAGGGTCCTTCTTCAGTAGGGCAATAGCATCCAGTTCTTCTTGGGCTTCTTTACCGTTTCCTTTACGCACAAAGGCGATTCCTCTGGCATAATGGCGTATCAGATTAAGATGTTTGATCTCTGGGTCTGGAGCTGGAATGGAAAGAATTTCATTCCATTTTCCAAATCGGGTATAGGCCAACAACGGGGTGGAAGCAAAGTCTTGCAAAAACGGCATTTCAATAAGTTCACCAACAGGTACTTTCTCTGCAGTTTTTTTTGCGGCATCTATGGCTATTTCACTATCGCCCAATAAGCTGGCAGCTGACCATAGAAAATGGATGTTATGGGGATAGTATGCCAATGGATAGAGGCCTTGAGAATAGCATTGCGAGATATAATCCTCATCCGCTAAAATAGCCGCTTGATTGGCTTTTACCGCATCTAAATAACGGCCTACGCGTATGTAAATATGGGATGGCATATGCACAATGTGGCCCGCAGCGGGCATTAACCCTCCCAACCGGTCGGCACTGGGCACTGCCAAATCAGGCTGAGGGAGTTCTACCATATGGATATAATAATGGTGCGCCCCTGGATTATTGGGATTGATTTCCATCGCTTTTTCAAGCGCCGCTTTGGCTTCGGCAATATTTGGGGAAGGATTACCGTCCTTATCCCAGTAGTTCCATGGGACGGTGTTCATAACAGAGGCGGCATAAAGTACCTGTACTTCAGCATCTTCTGGAAACTTTTCCAACACCTTGGCCATGGCCTTCATGTAGTCGATGTTCAATTCGGCAATATCCTTGGTTAAATCTTCGCTATATCTTGCCGATAAGGCGGTTATCAACGCTTGTTCCTTTGGTGTTGCGTTGGACATCAGCTTTTTGGCCATAGCCATTGCTTCATTGGTTTTGATTTTTCGGTCCTCTGGTGGCAAAGGATCATTGATGTTGGGGCCCAAAGCATAAGCTTGTCCCCAAAAGGTCATTGCCGATGTAGGGTCCAAACGGGAAGCCTCCATAAAAGACCGATGCGCCTCTGCATGGTTAAAGGCATAGGTAAGCCTTAGACCTTGGTCAAAAAATGTTTGGGCCCTCTCATTTTTGGTGGTGATTTTGTAACTCAAATCCCCCAAGTTCTCAAAAAGAGGTGAAATCTGTTGTGTAGTATCCACAACACCCAATATAAATTTGGCAGGAGTGCATTTGATAAAGCTAAAGGAAGCTTTTTGTTGGTACAATGGTTCATTTTTGAATGGATTTTCAACAAAAAAGTATACCATTGCTAGAAGAGCTAAAGCCCCGACGATTAATCGTGTTCTAGTTTTCATTATAATTTTTTAGGTTGTTGTTTACTAATTAAGCCTACTCGATTACTAATCGATAAAAAAAGCGCAGTTAATGTTCCAAATGCTGGTCAAGGAAGCTGATTGCATTCTCATGTTAACCTCATTTACAGTTTACCTTTGGTACATGTGATGATTTCTATACACTACCAAATAAAGCACAGTTCTCGGGGGAAAGTAATATTGTGTTTATTGGTTGTTTGAGTTCTTGTGGGAGAATATTTAACTCACATCGCCGTAAAGTTAGTAAAAGTTAGGTAGTTTTTATAATAAACTGATTTACTGGATTTTACAAAAATATTTGCAGCTGAGTTGGAGGTGTCGTTTTCCATCATAAATCAACAATCACTTAAATTGACTCCTACCGCCAAGCCACCCTCTGAAGTTTCCTTGTATTTGCTGTTCATATCCTTGGCGGTTTCCCACATGGTCTCTATGACTTTGTCCAATGGAACTTTTGCATCCTTTGGGTCGGTTTCCAAAGAAAGCTCCGCTGCATTGATGGCCTTTATGGCGCCCATGGAATTTCGTTCTATGCAAGGCACCTGAACCAATCCCCCAATAGGGTCACAGGTGAGTCCCAGATGGTGTTCCATGGCAATCTCTGCCGCAACCAAAACTTGCTCTGGATTTCCTCCCAGCAATTCACAAAGCGCGCCAGCGGCCATAGCCGATGACACTCCAATTTCTGCCTGACATCCCCCCATAGCTGCGGAAATGGTGGCGCCTTTTTTAAAAATGCTTCCGATTTCCCCCGCGACCAACAAGAATTTCTTGATATGTTCAAAATCTGCCTTATGATTTTCAATGACCAAATAGTACATGAGTACTGCTGGAATTACCCCAGCGCTCCCGTTGGTCGGAGCTGTGACAACACGCCCCAAAGAGGCATTGACTTCATTCACACTTAAGGCAAAACAGCTCACCCATTTGAAAATCTGGCGGAACTTGACCTCGGTCTTTCGAATGCCCTCGAGCCATTCCACGGGATTGGAGTAAGGATGGTCACCTTTCAGTTTTTGATGCATTTCATATGCTCGTCTTCTCACATTCAGACCTCCCGGCAGAATACCTTCTGTATGGCAGCCTTCATACATGCACTCCAACATTGTTTCCCAGATGCGCTTGAGTTCCGAATTTATTTGTTCCTCGCTTCTAAGCGCCTTCTCGTTCTGAAGAACAACCTCAGAAATGCTTTTTTGTTGATTGAAACAATAACCCAAAAGTTCATCTCCTGTTTTTATAGGGCAGGGAAAGGATTTAAAGGTCTGCTTATTTTCTTGGGAGTGCTCAAGAGTTTCCTTCACTACAAAACCACCACCAATGGAATAAAATGTGTCTTCCATTTCCGTTTTGTCATTTAAAATCGCTTTGAATCGGATACCATTGGCATGAAATGGCAAAAATTCTTTTTTGAAAACGATATCCTTTTTGTAATCAAAGGGGATAGTGATTTTTTCAGATAGCTTTAAAGTATTTTTCGATGTAATCTCATCTAGAATTACGGGAATGGTATCTGTAGGTAGGGTTTCGGGATCTTGCCCCATTAACCCCATGATGACAGCTATGTCGGTCGCATGCCCTTTTCCGGTAAGGGACAATGAACCATAAAGAAATACTTGGACCCCGCGAATAGCCTCAAAATGCCCAGAATCCTTTAACTCGGCAATCCAGCGTTCCGCAGCTCGCCAAGGTCCCAGGGTATGGGAACTGGAAGGTCCGACCCCAATTTTAAGCATATCAAAGACACTGATACATTCCATCGAAAACGTTTAAGTAATTTCAAAGATATGGCGTCAAAATCAAATGTTGGTACCTTTAATATGAACAAAATATGACAGCTTGTCATATTCTAATGGATGGCATAGTCATTGACATTCCTTAGCCGAATAAGAAAAGAATTATCAACTGATATAACTTATAGATAATGAGCAAAATAATAGGAATTGATTTGGGTACGACCAACTCCTGCGTCTCTGTGATGGAAGGTAATGAGCCAGTGGTTATCCCCAATGCAGAGGGAAAGCGCACTACACCTTCTGTTATTGCCTTTGTTGAGGGAGGCGAGATAAAAGTAGGGGATCCTGCCAAGAGACAGGCGGTCACCAACCCTAACAAGACTATCTATTCCATAAAGAGATTTATGGGGAATAAATTCTCTGAATCCAAAAGAGAGGCAGACCGGGTTCCCTATAAAGTAGTCAAAGGTGACAACGATACGCCCCGGGTAGATGTTGACGGAAGATTGTACACACCACAGGAGTTGTCAGCCATGATTCTTCAAAAAATGAAGAAAACTGCTGAGGACTACTTGGGTCAGGATGTTACCCGAGCGGTTATCACGGTTCCTGCATACTTTAATGATTCGCAACGTCAGGCTACAAAAGAAGCAGGCGAGATTGCCGGTCTTACCGTAGAACGAATTATCAACGAGCCTACTGCGGCTTCTTTGGCGTATGGCTTGGACAAAAAAGATACAGACCAAAAGATTGTGGTTTTCGATTTTGGTGGAGGAACGCATGATGTTTCCATCTTGGAATTGGGAGATGGTGTTTTTGAGGTATTGGCCACAGATGGGGATACCCACTTGGGAGGTGACGATGTAGACCAAAAAATTATTGACTGGTTGGCCGAAGAGTTCAAGTCAGATGAAGGATTGGACCTTAGAGAAGATGCTATGGCGTTGCAACGTCTTCGTGAAGCAGCAGAAAAGGCTAAAATCGAATTATCTTCTTCAGCGCAAACCGAGATTAACTTACCCTATGTAACTGCAACAGCTTCTGGTCCCAAGCACTTGGTGCGGACCCTTTCAAGAGCCAAATTTGAGCAGTTGATCGATGATTTGGTAAAGCGTACCATAGCGCCATGTGAGACTGCGTTGAAAGCCGCTGGACTTTCGAAAAGCGATATTGACGAAATCATTTTGGTGGGAGGTTCTACCCGTATCCCGGCAGTTCAGGAAGCTGTAGAGAAGTTCTTCGGTAAAAAACCTTCAAAAGGTGTTAATCCAGATGAGGTTGTGGCGGTTGGAGCTGCAATTCAAGGTGGTGTATTGACAGGAGATGTGAAAGATGTACTTCTTTTGGATGTTACCCCACTTTCTTTGGGTATCGAAACTATGGGAAGCGTTTTCACAAAATTGATTGAGGCGAACACCACGATTCCAACGAAGAAATCACAAGTATTTTCTACCGCAGCGGACAATCAACCCTCGGTTGAAATCCATGTACTGCAAGGAGAAAGACCCATGGCTGCGGATAACAAAACCATTGGTAGATTCCACTTGGATGGTATTCCACCTGCACCAAGGGGAACACCTCAAATTGAAGTGACCTTCGATATCGATGCGAATGGTATCATTAAGGTTTCAGCAACGGATAAGGCTACAGGAAAGTCACAAGACATTCGAATTGAGGCTTCTTCTGGATTGACCGAAGAGGAAATCGAAAAAATGAAAGCTGAGGCCGAGGCCAATGCTGAGGCGGATAAAAAGGCTAAGGAGACTGCCGATAAGTTGAATGAAGCAGACGGAATGATTTTCCAGACTGAGAAGCAATTGAAGGAGTTTGGAGATAAGCTTTCAGATGATAAGAAAAAGCCTATCGAAGATGCTTTGGAGGAGTTGAAGAAAGCTTACGAAACTAAAGACTTGGCTTTGATTGAACCTGCTTTGGAGAAAATCAATGAGGCATGGAAAGTAGCTTCCGAGGAAATGTACAAAGCACAGGCTGAAGCACAATCCAACGGTCAAACTGCTTCTGAAGGTGGCGATACCGCACAGGGTGGTGGAGCTTCTGAAGGCGACAATGTAGAAGACGTAGACTTCGAAGAAGTCAAGTAGCCTTTACCAGAACAGAATTCGAAGGATGTATTTCGAAGAAGTGAAATAGATTAGATTTCAGATATATTTAAAAAGCCCGACAACGTCGGGCTTTTTCATTTTAAGTTAGCATCTATTTGAGTTTATGCTGCATTTAAACGCCGTGTTTCAAGTTCCCTTATTTTTTTTAGGGCTTCTGATTTGGAATTCACATTGAGTTTCACATAAATGTTTTGAATGTGAAAGTTCACGGCACTTGGTGTCACGCAAAGTTTATCCGCTATCATTTTATAGGTGAATCCCTGCGTTAAGAGTTCAATGATTTCGTTTTCCTTTCTTGAAAAGGATTCAAAGGTTTTGGTCTGAAACGAACTAATAATTTTCTTGACGACCTCATGCTCCAAGGTTACTCCGTGAAGTTGCAGTTCTTCCAGTGCCCTGAATAACCTTTCT
>NZ_JANQIH010000287.1 GCF_028282265.1 Allomuricauda sp. | reverse complement strand
AAAGAAGGGGAAATTCGATGGGTATCTAGCACGTCATGTGGATTGTGAAGGTGTTGCGACATTCATCATTGCTTCTTATTTGGGCATGAGAACCACATTAAAGGCTACATCATCCAAACAAATCATTTATTTGTACATGCAACAGCTCAAAGGTTATTTCAATAGTTTGAAGCCGGAGCAGATTTACCTTTAGCCATTCAATACTTCCTCAATTTTGGAAAAAACAGTTTCTGGGAGGATGGTCTCCATCACTTTCTCATATCCTGGGGGGACTTTGTTTCCATAAACCGATGTTGGGATCAAGGGGTAACGTTCCCTATCTGATAGTAAGGCGTTTTCAATAGGTTGGTTAAAAGGATAGAACCCCGTATTTGGATGGGTTACCCCCCAAAGTGTAATCACTGGGATGTTATAATTTGCGGCCATGTGGGCATTTCCGCTGTCCATGGAGACCATGATGTCCAAATTGGAAATCAAAGCAAGTTCTTCTGAAAATGAAAGACTCCCAGCAATGTTGATCACATGCTTCCTTGAACGGGCGATGGTGTCCAGTTTCGCTATTTCAGAGCTTCCCCCTCCAAAAAGTAATATTTTATACCTATCGGTACTTACTAGTTTATCCAATACACTTTCCATTAGGGACAATGGGTACATTTTACCTTCATGCGCTGCAAATGGGGCGACTCCTACCCATTTTCTGCTGTCTTGTCCAACCAAATCCAACACTTTTTCAGATAGCGTTTGTCTTTCCAGAAAACGTGCTTGTTCTAAATCTAAAGAAAATCCCAGTTTAGCAAAAACATCCGCGTAGCGTTGGTGGGTTGATTTTAAGGGTTTAAAATCGCCCTTTTTCCCTTTGATAAGACTTTTCTTCTCTTTTCTGCCCTTATCAATTTGATAAAAGGGGACACGGCCCAGCGCAAAATACTTTTTTAGGACATTGCTCCTTAGGACATTGTGCAAATCGACCACAACATCGAAATCAAGTTTTTGAAGTTCCTTGAACAAGCGCCAAAGGCCCGTTAGGCCTTTGTGCTGTTTTTTGACCTCTGCTACATGTACGTGAACGTTCTCAAGATTCTCAAACAAGGGAGCGAAGCCCTTTTTTGTTAAGACGGTAACCCGGGTTGAAGGATATTTTGATAATAGTGCGGAAAGTACCGGAATGGTCATCGCCACATCGCCGAGTGCTGATAATCGGATGACCAAAATATGAGATGGCCTATCCTTTTTGTCCACGTAGTACCGGATTCAATTCTTCATCATTGTACATTTTCATCTGCTTATAGACTTTCATGTACTTTGCTCCAGATTCAATGTCGCCCAACAGTTGGTCTATGGCAGTAGATAAATCACTTTTCTGTTCGAGCAATACATTAAGTTTTGCGGTGCACTTATCTATATGTTCCGGAGAAGCGTCCTTTCGGTTGACTTCTTCTTCCATATGATATATTTTAAGGGCAAGTATGGACAACCTATCTATGGCCCATGCAGGGCTTTCCGTATTGATAGCGGCATTTTCCCTTATTTCTACCGATTGGTATTTATTTAAAAAATAACTGTCGATGTATTCTACCAAATCTGTCCTGTCTTGGTTGCTTGCATCAATTTTACGCTTAATGTCCAAGGCATTCACCGGGTCAATATTTGGGTCTCTGATGATATCCTCGTAGTGCCATTGAACGGTGTCAATCCAGTTTTTTCGATACAAAAGGTGCTCGATTTTGTCTTTCGGATAAGGATTTTTAAACTCTTGGTAGACATCATCCTTAATGTGATAGGTTTTGATGCTTTCCTCAAAAATGGCAAAAGCTAAGGAACTGAACATACTTGCATTGATTTTTGCAAAGATATTGTATTACCTCTTAAAAGGTGATTTCAGTAAAAAAAATCAGGACAGGAATCAAAATCAAAAGTGAGAGCGCAATTTCTTTATATCTCACGTTTCGTATGGTTTCTATATAATTCGTTAAAAAAACAGCAGCAGGGAAAAATCCCAGGATTATGGGAGCTGAGCTTTTCAGTTTTAAAAACGCTAAAACCACGGATACCAAGAAAGCAAAAAACAGAATCCGCAAGGCCAATAACTTTCCACCCCCCTTTTTTCGAAGTTTAAGAAAGACCAGGGTCATAAGTATCAAAAAAAGAAAAGAAAATGCAACGAGCTTTGCACTTTTGGCTTGTGGGAAGCCTTCCTTCAAAAATTCTACCTCAAAAGTGTAGTGCCGCTCAAAGAAAGACAGGTCGCCACTAAGTTGTAAAACCGTAAAGGACAAAACGCCAACCACCATTATTGCAACTAGGGGAACAATCCAGTTTTTAAAATTGTTCCTTTCGTAAACATTGATCACCAAAAAAACCAATAATAGGAAAACCAAGGTCCAATCATAAAAAAGGCTCGAAACGCAAATAAAAAAAGAAGCATCAAATATTTTATGCTTTACATTTTTCATCGACTTGACGGCCAAAAGCCTCCAGATGGCCACAAGCAGAAAGAAATTGGCAAATATCCCATTTTGGTCTAACAGTGTATCTGGAAAAACAAGGAGTAACAGGGCAAAAAAGAGCATGGAAAAAGAGCTGAATCCGGTTACCTTTTCCTTTCTTATAATCTCGTTGATCACAAGAAGTTCCAAAAAAAGTGCCCCCATCGCCAATATGTGCAGTGCCAGGTTTTCTTTCCAGATTTGTATGGAAAGTTGATATGACAGGTAAAAGGCGTAATAAAGCAAAAGGAAAACCACCAAAACAACATAGTTCACGGGTTTTGTTTTACTAAAAAAGCTTGAAATCATTTTGGGTTTTACTACTTTTGCAAGTAAATATAGATAAGATGAGCAAGTTTTTTTATGGCATCGAGGACTTATTCGTAAATGTGCTTTTCGCTCCTTACGATTTTTTCCGTTTTATGGAAAACTGGTGGGCTGAGAACACGGTCAATTGGTTGTTCTTTGTAATAGGTTTTGTTGCCATGGTGTACTGGATGCAGCAGTTGAAAATTTTCAACGACCGCGGGGAGGAAGACAAAAGCATTAGCTCCCACTCCTATCTATAGATCGAAGCCTATATCTTTTCTGTAGTACATTCCCTCGAAATGTAACTTCTGGATGTTTTCGTAGGACAGGTTCAGTGCTTCCTTGAAGTCTTCACCGAAGCCAGTAACCGCTATTACCCTTCCCCCGTTGGTCAAGACCTTTTGATTTTCAGTTTTGGTTCCTGCATGAAACACCAAGGCGTTTTCAACTTGGTCAACCCCTGTGATTTCCTTTCCCTTTTCATAAGCTTCGGGATATCCTCCTGAAACTGCCATTACGGTCGTTGCAGTTCTTTCATCCACATCCAAATCAATCTGGTCCAGTTCGCCCTTTGCTGTAGCGGTCAATAAATCTACCACGTCACTTTTGATTCTTGGAAAAACCACTTCGGTCTCAGGATCTCCCATCCTTACGTTATATTCGATAACCTTCGGTTCTTCTCCCACTTTGATGAGTCCGATGAAAATGAATCCCTTATACGGCAAGTCATCCTTCTTTAAGCCTTCGATAGTGGGCTTGACAATCCTATTCTCAATCTTATCCATAAAAGCCTTGTCAGCAAAAGGAACAGGCGATATAGCGCCCATACCTCCTGTGTTCAACCCTGTGTCGCCCTCGCCAATTCGTTTATAGTCTTTGGCAGTCGGTAGGATTTTATAGTTCTCGCCATCGGTAAGAACAAAACAGCTTAATTCAATACCATCTAAAAATTCCTCGATAACCACGGTCTGACTGGCCTCACCAAACTTCGCATCTACCAGCATAGCCCTTAGTTCATTTTTGGCCTCTTCCAAATCATGAAGGATTAGGACACCTTTACCTGCCGCCAAGCCATCTGCCTTTAGAACATAAGGGGGCGACAATGTTTCAAGAAAGGCGTAGGCCGCTTTAATATCTGTTGAAGTAAAGCTTTGATAGGCCGCTGTGGGAATACCGTGTCGCATCATGAATTCTTTAGCGAACTGTTTACTGCCTTCTAAGGTCGCTGCAGCTTTTTGAGGGCCTATAACCGCTACATGGCGTATTTCTTCATCCGCTAGAAAAAAATCATGGATTCCATTAACCAAAGGGTCTTCGGGTCCTACAATGACCAAGTCAATTTCCTCTTCAGTGACCAATTTTTTAATTGCTTCGAAATCATTGACATTGATTGCCTTGTTTTCGGCAATGTTCGATGTTCCGGCATTGCCCGGAGCAACCAATAGCTTATTTGTTTTTGGACTTTGGGAAATTTTAAGGGCGATGGCATGTTCGCGACCTCCAGCCCCAAGAACTAAGATGTTCATTCGGTGGTTTTTTCGCTAAAATACGGTTTGGATATGATTTTTGGGCAGGTTGTTTTTAAAATCCTGGTAAACTTTTAAATAACGAAAAAGGTGTTCAGTATTCGTTAGGTTACAACGGCAGGTTCGTCGATGTTACTGGTTTGGTTATTCTTCATTAATGAAGAGGTCTCAAAAGAAGAGAGCCTGTCTTTAGCGGCTTAGCAGGGGTAGGTGATAATTTAATACGCTTTTGCATCACCTTTGAAAGCGTTAATGACTGTTTGAAAAATAATCTTAAGATCCAGAAACAAAGACCAGTTTTCTATATAAAAAATGTCAAATTTTATTCTGTTTTGAATATCAGTCTGTTTTTCTATTTCTCCTCTATATCCCCTTACCTGAGCAAGTCCAGTAATACCAGGCTTTACAAAATGACGTACCATGTATTTGTCAACTCTGTCAGAATACTCATTAGTGTGTTTGACCATGTGAGGCCTAGGTCCAACTACCGACATCGTCCCGAAAAAAACGTTGTAGAATTGTGGAAGTTCATCGATACTGGTCGCTCTTATAAATCTACCCACCTTCGTGATTCTCATATCATTTCTAGTAGCCTGATGACTATCTGCATCCTTGTTGGGTGCCATTGAGCGAAATTTATAGCAATAGAATTCCCTACTGTCAATACCATTCCTTGTTTGTCTAAAAAAAACTGGCCCCTTAGATTCAATAGTGATAAGCAATGCCAAAACTGGGGTTAACCAAGAAAGTAATCCAAGAATAACAACCAAGGAAAAAACAATATCAAAACTTCTTTTTAGAAACGAATTGATGGGATTGTGCAGAGGAATATCCCGAAGGGATAGAACAGGGATGTAATCGTAATATTCAAATTTTAGTTTCTTGGCAAAGATGTTTTTGTTATCGGGTATGAACTTTAGAGTAATTAAATTGTTATCGGCAAAATTTATGAATTGTGTCAACTCGTCATTATTAAGTTCAGATACGGAGCAATAGATTTCATCAACTTTATTTGCCCTTATGAACCGAAAGCAATCATTTAAATTGAAGTTTTGGTTCCTGGGGCTAAATTGGTCGATAAAATTGTATCCATATTCCGTTCTTAGGTTGAACATTTCTTTTAGTTGGTCCGTTTTTTTGTTTTTCCCAATGATTACAACATTTCGCAGATTA
>NZ_JANQIH010000132.1 GCF_028282265.1 Allomuricauda sp. | reverse complement strand
CATCATCATGCAAAGTCAACAGCATTTTTCTAAAATTCTCCGCTTGTTGACTTATGTCCTTGTCTTTTTTTAAATGTGCTATTTTGGTGAGTCCATCTACAATTCTTGCGACGGTTTCTCCAAACATGCGTTCAATATCATCCAGCGTATAGGGAGTATCTTCAACAACATCATGAAGCAATGCCGATGCAATGGAAACTGCATCCAGACCAATTTTGGAAGCCACTATTTTGGCAACAGCGATAGGGTGGAAGATATAGGCTTCCCCTGATTTTCTGCGTTGGTCCTTATGGGCATCTACGGCAACATCAAAGGCAGAGCGTATCAGTTTTTTGTCTTCGGAAGACAAAGTCTGATAGCTGATACGGAGCAATTCTTTGTATTGCTTCGCAATTTCCTTGTTCTCTTTTTCTATAGCTGCCTCAGTCATAGTATATTAAAGTTACCACAATCTAAATAGGTAAACAACAAAAATTATGCCTTTAGGTTTCGTATACGTTCCACCAAAGGGGGATGCGAATAATGCACAAAAACGTAGGCCGGATGCGGGGTTAAGTTGCTCAGATTGTTTTTGGACAGTTTTTTCAAGGAGGTAATCAAGGGGTCTGCTGCAAACGTTTTTTTGGCATAATCATCAGCCTGAAATTCAAATTTTCGTGACAAAAAGTTCATGGCCAAACCGGTTATTTCGGAAATTGGACTGTAAAGAATGATGAATCCCACCAAGCCTGCATGGAAGCTCGGTGTAGATACGCCAATGGCCAAAGAAATTTCTGGATTGTTGATGAAAAGCGAAAGAATGTAAAGGGTGAACCCCATTAACCCAATAGAAACCAATAAATTAAAAACAATATGTTTTTTTTCGTAATGACCCACTTCATGCGCTAAAACTGCCACAATTTCATCTTCGTCCAAATCATTGATCAAAGTGTCAAATAATGTCACCCTTTTTTCTCTCCCAAAACCTGAAAAGTAGGCATTTGCTTTTGTTGACCTTTTGGAGCCATCAATAACGAAGATTTTATTGAGTTCAAAGCCCACTTTTTTTGCATAGTTCTCAATGGCGCTTTTGAGTTTTCCCTCTTCCAAGGGAGTCTGTTTGTTGAAAATAGGAACAATAAATCGGCTGTAAAAGAGATTCAGAACAAGGGTCACAAACGCCAAAAGTGCCCAAGTGTACAGCCAAAAATCAGGTCCGGTCCCTTGATAAAACCAAATGAACAATGCCAATATACCACCACCAAATAAAGCGGTTAACAACCATCCCTTGACAATATCAGAAAAGAAAAGGGCCTTAGTGGTTTTGTTAAACCCAAAACGCTCTTCGATTACAAAGGTCTGGTAGTACGAAAAGGGAATTCCCAAAATACTGCTTCCGATGGCAATGATTCCAAAAAACAATAAGGCCATGGGAATGGCTTGGTTCGTTATGGTTCGTAACATCGAATCTATCCATTCGAACCCTCCAAATATTAAGAATGCCAGTGTGACGAGCAGGGAAAAACCATCAGAAAGTAGACCAAATCGGTAATTGGTCTTCTTGTAAAGCTGTGATTTTTGGTATTCCTCCTCATCAAAAACATCACGAAGTTCGTCTGGAACGCTAGAGGTGAACCTTTGCGCATTAAGGTATTCCAACAACTGATGAATCAGATATTGCGCCGTTAAAATAAAGATGATAATGTAGAAAAGCGTAGTTTCTCCCATAGGCTAAAATCCTCTTTGACGCCCCGCCTCAAAGATAAGTATTGCTGCTGACACCGAAACATTCATTGAGTCGATTTGCCCCCGCATCGGGATAATGAGGTTTTCATCGGAATTCTCTAACCAGTCCGAAGACAAGCCCATGGATTCCGTACCTACAATAATGGCAGTTGGTTCGGTGAAATCGGCTTTGGTATAGATTTTTGAAGCAGTCAGAGCGGCACAACGGATTTTTATCCCATTTTGCTTAAGAAATTGAATGATTTCTTTGGTAGACCCAACACCAACTTGGGATGTAAAGAGACATCCAACGCTAGAACGAATGATATTGGGATTGTACAAATCAGATTTTGGATTGGCAACCAAAACGGCATCTAAAGCGGCAGCATCTGCTGTTCGAAGGAGAGCTCCGATATTTCCCGGCTTTTCTGGAGCTTCGGCCACCAGAATAAGTGGATTTTCACTTTTGAGTAAAATTTGATCAAGTGTATGGCTTCTGGTTTCACAAACGGCAAGGAGCCCCTCGGTGGATCCTCGATGGGCAATTTTTTCATAAATCGTTTTTGCTAATTCCACAATTTCGCAATCAGGGTGAATTTTGAGGAAATCATGAATCTTGAAATCGACAATTTCCGGAGAATAGAGAAGTGTTTGAAATTGGTACCCGCCTTTTTGTGCCAGCTCGATTTCTCTTTTTCCCTCTACCACGAAAAGTCCAGTTTTTTTGCGCTCTCGTGACTTTTCTTTGAGAATCAATACCTTTTTGACCAAAGGGTTTTGAATGCTACTGATTTGTTTTCCTACCTTCACAAATCAAAAATACATTTTCTTGTAATTGTGGAGTTGACAATGCGACAAAGCATGCAAATAACTAAATAATGAAAAGACTAATTATACTTTTAGCGTTTCTCATTTTGGGAGCCTGCAAAGAAGCACCCAAAAACCAACCAGAACCGGAAAATCAGGAAAACATGGAGGCTGTGGTTGAGAAAAAATTTCCTGAATCCCTGAGCAAAGTTTTTGACACCCATGGCGGAATCGACCAATGGAAAAAGCAAAGGACCTTGTCCTATACCATGGAGCGCCCTGATTATAACGAAATCCACACGATTGACTTGCATAACCGAAAAGATAGAATCGATGCGGGACAGTTTTCCATGGGGTTTGATGGCCAACAGGTATGGTTAGATGATACCGAAGAAAACTATAAAGGAAATCCGGGTTTTTATCATAACCTTATGTTCTACTTTTATGCGATGCCCTTTGTTTTGGGCGATGATGGTATCCTTTATGGCCATACTGAGGATTTGATTTTTGAAGGAAAGCATTATCCCGGAATTCAGATTGCATACAATTATGGGGTAGGAGCATCATCTAAGGATGAATATTATATTCATTATGACCCTGATACCCATCAAATGGCATGGTTAGGGTATACTGTAACTTATAGAAGTGGAGAAAAGTCGGACGATGTAAGATGGATTCGATATGATGATTGGGCTACAGTTGAAGGAGTGGTTCTGCCAAAATCAATTACATGGTATAAATATGAGAACAGAGACTTGATAGAACCTAGAAACAACGTTCCTTTTAAAGACATTTCTTTGAGCACAACAAAAAAAGGAGATGACTTTTACGCAAAACCGGAAACGGCCAAATTTGTTGAGCTGAATAAGAGTTAAAAAATGAGTTATTGGTAAAAAGGGCGTTCAATTTGAACGCCCTTTTTATTTACTTTCCTTCGTACTTGCCCATATATCGTTTCCAAAGTACGGTCTGGTGGGTCTCCAATGAAACATCCCGGCCGTCTATAAAGGCTCTGGATAATTGGTTGGTGCGCATATCCAAAGCATCGCCTTCTGAGATAAAAAGGGTGGCGCTTTTGCCCACTTCCAGAGTGCCATAATCAGTATCAATCCCTAAAATTTTGGCATTATTTCCAGTGATTAACTGTAACGCTTTTTCTTTTTCCAACCCTTGGCCCACTACTTGCCCAACATAAAATGGAAGGTTTCGGGTTTGAAAATTGGAGGCCGTGGCATTTTGTAGCCCAACTAAAAGGCCTTCTTCCATCAAAATTTTGGGAAGTTTGTAGGTGAAGTCATAATCATCGTCATCGAAACTGGGCAAGGAATGGGTGAAGTTCACCAAAACCGGGACATTGTTTTCCTTTAGAAAATTGCCCACCTTATGAGCATGGTACCCGCCTACCAGAACCAATTTCCGAATCCCCATTTCCTTAGCGTGGGTAACTGCATCCATGATTTCCTTTTCGGCATGGGCATAGATATAGAGTCTTTGAGATCCCGCAAATACTCCCTGCATGGCGGCAAAAGGCAGATTGACCTCTGAAACCCCAGATTCTCCATAAGCCTTGGCATTTTTCATGAAAGTTACGACCTCTTCAACCTGCTCCCCATATTTTTTATTGGGAAGGAAGCCACGTGGTTCACCTACCCACCATCGTCCTCTTCTGAAGGTAGTGGGCCAGTTCAAATGAATGCCATCATCCATTTTTATGGCCGCATCCTCCCAGTTCCAAGCATCGAATTGTACAATAGTGGAAGTTCCTGAAATTCTACCTCCTTTGGGTGTGATTTGCCCCAAAAGTATACCGTTGGGCCGCATACTTTCTACAACCTGTGATTCGGCATTGTACGCAATAATACTCCTTACATGGGGAATAATGTCACCGATTTCATCTTGATCATTACTAGCTCTTACAGCATTCACTTCGATAAGTCCCAAGGATTTTCCAGGTGCTATAAAACCAGGATAAATGTGTTTTCCAGTAGCATCAATGACTTGACCTTTGGTTTCAATTTCTGGTCCGCCCAGTGCCGTTATTTTTCCCTCTTCAAAAACTAGGGTGCAGTTTTCTTTTATGGTTCCATCACCTATATGTGCCATGGCGCCGGTAATGGTAATCGCTTCAGTTTGGGGACCCGCGGGAGTCTGTTGTGCAAATCCCGAAGTGCTCGTTAAAAGTAGAACAGGGAATATAATGTTGAATAACTTTTTCATGTCTTTTGATTTTATAGGGAATCGCAATGGAATTTTCTCTTTTTGTTGTACTTCGGCCCTTGGGTTTTTGCTCCGTTTTCCTTAGCATCCAGCATCATGTTAATGAGTTGGCTACGCTCTTTTTTTACGGCTTCCCTCAGTGCTTTATCCTTTTCCAAATCAAAATAAACGGCACCTTCAATCATAGTTTTTTCAGCTTTTGTGTAAACAGAAAGCGGGTGACCGCTCCACAGAACCAAATCAGCGTCTTTACCCACTTCAACACTTCCGACCCTGTCATCAATATGTAGCAGTTTTGCCGGATTTAAGGTGACGGTTTTCCAAGCCTCAATCTCACTCATCCCACCGTATTTTACAGTTTTTGCCGCCTCTTGATTCAATCGTCTTGACATTTCTGCGTCATCACTGTTTATGGCAACAGTAACACCTTGACTTGCCATAATGGCCGCATTATGGGGGATAGCATCTTTAACTTCGTACTTGTAGGCCCACCAATCACTGAAGGAAGAACCACCAGCGCCATGTTCCGCCATTTTATCCGCTACTTTGTAACCTTCTAGAATATGGGTGAACGTATTTACGGTGAACCCAAATTTATCTGCTACTTTCATCAACATATTAATTTCACTCTGTACGTAAGAGTGACAGCTGATAAAGCGCTCTCCATTAAGGATTTCGGCCAACACCTCCATCTCCTCATCATAACGAAGGGCTTGACCACTTTTCTTTTTGGCATCATATTCCTTTGCTCTTTGGAAGTAGTCCACAAACACTTGTTCGACTCCCATTCTAGTTTGGGGAAATCGTGAAAAGCTTTGCCAATTGGATTGTTTTACATTTTCCCCCAAGGCGAATTTGATGAATTTGGGCATATCTGGAAAAATGAGACCGTCGGCGTTTTCACCCCATTTTAGACGCAAAATGGCGGATTGTCCTCCAATAGGATTGGCAGAACCGTGCAAGAGTTGAATTGTGGTGACACCACCTGCCAAGTTGCGATAGATATCGATATCCTTGGCATCGACGACGTCTGTCATTCGAACCTCGGCCGAGGAGTTATGTCCCGCTTCGTTGATGGAAAGACCGGCGATGTGCGAGTGTTCGTCAATAACTCCTGCCGTTAAGTGCTTACCGGCAGCATCGATGACCCTGGCTCTTCCAGAGTTAAGATTATTGCCCACTTTCGAGATTTTTCCATCCTTGACCAATACATCGGTATTTTCCAGAATGGCTTCCCCTGTCCAAACCGTGGCATTTTTGAATAACATATCCTCCTGTACGGGTTTTGTAGTCTGTCCAAATCCGACATTCGGATAAATAACGGGTAAGGTTTTAGGTGCCAACACTCCACTTTTTTCTTGGGATTTTTTGTCTGATGAACCCGTTTTTGTTGCGATAAAAGATGACTCATTTCCGCTGGGCAGTACCATTTTACCGCTTAAATTATCCGATTTGGTATCCACTAATGATATCATACGATATGCTTCGCCAGCTTTATCGGTGAAAGCAATATTGAGCCAGCTGGATGTATACTCTATTTTGGCGTCGAGTTTCAGCGTATCCTGACTGACCTTTACTTTTGGTTTTTGGGGCTCTCCTGTAATTGAGATTTGATAGGCTTTACCACGGACCGTCATGTCATAGTCCCCACGAATGTCCTTCAGATTCTTATCGTTAACCGTGTGCCGCTTTCCTTGTACCCAATTTTCATATAGCACCGTTCCCTTTCCGAATATATCACCGGAAGTAATTAAAAAGTTGGCATACCGACCAGGCTGTAGCGAGCCTATTTCATTTGATTTTCCTAGAATTGAAGCTGGTACCGTTGTCAAAGCTTCGAGTGCTTTTGTTTTTGAAAGACCGTGTTTGATGGCATTCATCAACTTGGCTTTGAAATCGGAAGGCGATTTTAGCCCATGAACGGTCAACGAAAAGTTGATATTGTTTTCTTCGAGAACTTTTGGGTTGGAGGGAGCAAGGTTCCAATGCCTCATATCTTTCAGGGTAACATATTCGGCTTCGTAAGGGTTTGAGACGTCGTAGGCCTTGGGAAAGTTAATAGGGACAATGAAAGTTGCGTTGGTCCTTTTCACATCTTCGATGTACTGGTATTCATCTCCTCCAGCTAAAAGTGTGTACTGAATTCCGAATTGGTCTCCAATTTTATCTGCCCTTAGTACGTTGCCATTATCCCCGGCTGCAAAAATCTGTTTGAGTCCCTTGTTTTCAATTAGGGCTTCTAGAGACCGGTCTTTTGTGTCAACATTGCCTTGTGCATACCAATTCACGTCGTGATGCAATTGACGCAACAAAGCGGTCGCTCCCATCAGGGAAGTTGGGTAAGATTGTAACTTGGCAATACTTTTCTTAAAGGAAAAATACTGTGCCGATTTATCATCCAAAATGCGTTGTGAAGCATCACCTTGGTCATTTAAGGTCACTAAAACCCCGGAACCTCTGGCTATACCATCCTGAATATGCGAATTTACTACGCCAAATCCCGATTTGCGAAGTTCTCCCGCTTTTTTCTTGTCATAGGAAAACTTGGCAACGGCCATGTTTTCTGGCATAATATGGTCATTCCAGTAAAACCCCTCCCGGGTTGGTTCGTACTGTGCAGATCTACCACTGGACTTGGCTTTTTCGGGTATTTTCACTCCAAATCCTGAAAAGACATCAATGAATGAGGGATAAATGGATTTGCCGTTTATATCCTCAACAACCGAATTCTTAGGGATGTTCACATTGCTCCCAACTTGAACAACCTTGCCATTCTTGATAAGAAGGGTTCCATTTTCAATAATATTGTTCGGAGTGATAAAGATTTTGGCATTGGTTAATGCCATGTAATTGTTGTTTTTGGTTTTGACACCATCATTTTTAGGAAAGTAATCTTGTGCCAAAACCGTTGCACAAACCCAGAAAAGGGTGTATGCAAGGAGTAATTTTTTCATAGAGCTACTGAGTTGAATTAGTCAGCTTTAAAGGTAACGGAAGTACAACTTCTGTACAAACTACTTCAAAAACCATATTTGGCGTGGTAGCCAATCAAAAGTCCAACGACCGAATTGTAGCTTTGGATGCCTTCTTCCTGATTGTTGGCTTTAAGAAATGTATTGAAAATAGCTTTAAAGACGGGTTCTAGGGGGTTTTCATATTTATCCCAAAATCTGGAGATTTCATTAAAGTTTTCCCGTACACCTTGATTAAGTCCTTTTACCATTTCCTCAAACCTTTCTCGGTCTCTTCGGGCTAAATCCGAGAGGCAATATCCCAATGCATGGGAGTAAGCGGCATATTTAAAATAGGGGTCATCATTTACCGACGAAACCAAAAAACCAATGAAATTCGTGTCATCTTCCGCGGAGTACCCCAATTGGTGTCCTACCTCGTGGCCACTTACTGTCGGTAACCTGAATTTGGGAGTTATGCCGTTCACTTGGGCCTCATTCGAAAAGGGGTTCAAATAGCCTCCATATCCCATGTAGGTCAAAGGAATGCTAAACAAGGAGGATTTCAGACTACGATTTTTGTATTCAAAATCGGGAAATTGTTTTTGAAGGATTTTATATCCCTCAGATGTCTTTTTGAAGATTTCTTTTTTGGGGTATGGAATCACGACAGGCAAGGTGCTGTCTCGGGCTATTTCAGATTGATAAAAATTGGAACGCTCGATAAGATGTTCGATGAATACAGTAAGTTCTTCTTTTGTATACTCTTTGGTTATTCCAAACTTTTCTGTGATAGGTTGCCGATAATAGTTAAGTCCCCAAAGTAGGTGGAACAAAAAATAGGTGATGGACAAGACCACAAAAATATTTTTTAGAAAAGCCAGAGGTCTTGATTTGATGGATTTCCAGCGGAGATAGATGTAGCGAATTGCCAAAACTATAAGCGTGAAATACAGCAAATCCCCAAAAGAAAAAGGTATCCACCCTAAAAGTATCCTAAGAAAACGCGATATATAGGGATAAATGCCATTACTATAATACTTTTCAACTATTTCAGGATAACTCCCCAGCCACTTTACAAGAATAATCTGAAGGGGCAGTGCCAGTAAAAAGATGGTTTTGGTCCTTTTTCCCATCAAGGTGTGCTATTCGATTTTAAGCTGAATCATAAATCTTACTTCAACAATTTGAGTAAAAATATTGGTTTTAAATTATAAAGGAATATTAAAAAACGCCGCATTTTATTGATGCGGCGTTTCCTTTATTAAATCAGATTTTATTCTTGAATACCGGTTATCTCTAAATCGAAAATTAAATCGGCATTGGGAGGTATTGGTCCTCCTCCCTGAGGCCCATAACCTAAATGGGGAGGAATGAAAACGCGAATTTTGTCACCTACCTTCATCGTTTGTAGCCCTTCTTTGAACCCTGGAATAAGTCTGGCTTCAGGGCTATAATCCATGGGTACAGGGAAATATCCACCTCCTTGTTTTCTGCGCAGGTCGAACTTATTGAATTGCTTGGCTACTTCTTCATAATTGCTATCGAACAGTTCGGCATTGGACAACCAACCAGCGTAAAGTACCATCACTTTTTGACCAATTTTGGGTTGTTCCCCATCTCCTTTTTTAAGCGAATAAATTTTTAGTCCGCTTGACATTTCTTCCGCTTCTCCTTTTTGTTTTTCGAACTCGGTAACCAAATCTTCCTTCATTTTTTGAAAAGCGGCCTCAATTGCTTTTTCCTCTTCGAAGTAGTCGGTCATGATTTGCACGGCATCAAACTTTTTGGCCACTTTTCCGTTTCGAACAATTTCCACCTTGTTCATTATTATGCTTTCACTAGGTTTGTCTTGCGCGCCCGTCTCAACATTCGCTATGGAGTCTACAACTTCCATACCCATCACAACTTCTCCAAATACGGTATGCCTACCGTTGAGCCAAGGCGTTTCTTTATGGGTGATAAAAAATTGGCTTCCATTGGTTTTCGGACCTGAATTTGCCATGGAGAGAATCCCTTTTTTAGAGTGGATTAGGGAATCGTTGAACTCATCCTTGAATTTATACCCCGGGTTCCCTGTCCCTGTACCTAGGGGATCACCTCCTTGAATCATAAAATCCTTCATTACACGATGAAAGGTCAACCCATCATAATACGGTTTATCTTTGTATTCATCACTTACAAATGGACTATTTCCCTCGGCCAAGGAAACAAAATTCGCTACGGTAACCGGTGTTTTTTCATGTTCCAATTTCACTATGATATCGCCCTTGTTAGTTTGGATATCGGCAAAAATTCCATCACCCAAATTGGCATATTTTCCTGATTTACAGCCAAAAATGCTTAGTACAACAAGAGTGGTTAAAAGAATGGAATACTTCATTTTAATGGTTTTAGATTTAAACTGTCTTGATTGATAATTATCGTATGTAACTCTACGGTTGCTTTTAACGGTGTTCTTGGGCCTATGGATTGCCCATCCCCCAGATAGCCATAGGCTTGAAGTGAAGGGAAGAGAAAAGTAGCCCTTTCGTTGATTTTTAGAAGCTTTACAGCATTTTGAAGTCCAGGAAACAACTGCTCCTTATCCACGGTGTACGATGTAGGCCCAATATCCTCCATGGAATAAATGAGTTGGTTATCCAATGTGCTCAGATTATACGAGAACAGGATTTGGTCGTCGGTTTTTGGGGTATATCTTGAACTATCGTTTTTCTTTTCAAAATAGTACCAGAAGCCATTCGAGCTCACCGAATACGTATTGGTGGTATCACGCTCGATAAGGCTTTTGATTGTCTTTTCCTCAACAGCCAACAACTTCTTATTGCGCTCAACCGATTCTTTAAAAAAGCTTCCAGATTTGACCTTGATGGGTCTTCGGGGTTCTGGTTCGCCACAACCTAGTAAAAGGAAGAAGACCAATAGAATAGAAACAAATCTCATAAACTGAGTTGGGTTTTATATTGGTTTAGGACACTTTTGAACTTTTTCACGGTTGCTTCCATACTTTGTTCACTCCGCCCTCCTGCTGCATTGGTATGGCCTCCTCCTTTAAAGTGGGCTCTGGCAAATTCATTGACCGAAAAATCTCCTACCGAACGAAACGACATTTTTATAATTCCTTCCTCCCTATTCTCAATAAATATGACCGCAAAAACAATACCCTCAAGAGTAAGTCCATAGTTTACAAAACCTTCAGTGTCCCCTTTTTTAAAGTCATTGTCGTCCAACTCATTTTGGTTCAGGGTAATGTAGGCAGTTTTGAATTCCTCAAGAATGACCATATTCTTCAAAGCCACCCCCAAAAGATGTAATCGAGAAGGAGAATTGGTGTCGAATACCTTGCGGTGTATTTCCATATTGTCCGCACCTTTATCGATAAGGTCAGCCACCACACGATGTGTGCGGCTAGAGGTCGAACGATACTTAAAAGAACCGGTGTCCGTCATAATACCTGCATAAAGAGCAGTGGCGATGGGCTTCGTGATTTCCTCAGAATCTCCTAGAAACTCGAAAAAATTATAGACCATCTCACACGTAGAACTCATGGAAACGTCAGAATAAGTTACTTTGGCGTAATCACTGGGTTGCTGGTGATGGTCTATCATGATGAAATCCCCTTTTGCCTCCAACAAACAGTTTTCCAGCGTTCCAGTTCTCGATAAATCGTTAAAATCCAATGTAAAAATCAGTGAAGCCTCTCTGATTAGGGTCTGACTATTATTTTTTTCCTTTTCATAATTCAGGATGTCCTTACTACCTGGCATCCATTTCAAAAATTTTGGATAATCATTTGGTGAAACGATAGTTGCAAAATGACCTTTTTGTTGCAGAAAATGGAGTAGGGCCAAACAGGAGCCAATGGCATCTCCGTCAGGGTTTTTATGCGGAACAATAACAATGTTTTGGGGCGATGAAAGAAGCGACTTGACCGTCGTGATATCTTCTAAGTTCATGCGGGTAAAGATACAATAATATAACATAGCGGTAATCGGCGTTGTACTATTTTTGTAGTCAACCAATTACGAAAATGAAACGAGTTTGTCTATACTTTTTTTCCGTTCTATTTTTTCTTAGCTGTAAAACAAAACAGATTACCGAAGAGGCACAAGCAAAAAGTGATTCTGTGTTCGTTGTGGCATTTGGTTCGTGCAATAGACAAAATGAGGAGAATCCCTTTTGGGATGATGTGCTGAACGAAAACCCAGATGTATGGATTTGGGGCGGTGACAACATTTATGCCGATACCGACGACATGGCACTCTTACAAAGCATGTATACGAAGCAAAAAGCTGATAAAGGGTACCAGTCGATTCGTGAGAACATGCCGGTTATTGGCACTTGGGACGACCATGATTATGGACGCAACGATGGCGGTGTAGAGTTTGAAATGAAGCAAGAGAGTCAACAACTCTTTTTGGATTTTTTCGAGGTACCCGCTAATGATGCGAGAAGAAAACGTGAAGGAGTCTATACTTCCCATGATTTTATGACGCCGGCAGGAGAAATAAAGGTTTTGGTTGTGGATACCCGATACTTCCGAAGTCCGCTCCTTGAGGATTCTGAAACCAAAAAGAGGTATAAGATAAATCCCTCAGAAGAGGCAACCGTTTTGGGTGCGGAACAGTGGCAGTGGTTGGAGGAGGAACTAAATTCTTCGAAAGCTGAGTTTAACCTTATTGTTACCAGTATTCAATTTCTTTCGTGGGAGCATGGTTTCGAGACATGGGGGAATTTTCCAAACGAAGTGAAAAAACTGAAAAGCCTCATTGTGGAATCTGGGGCAAAAGGGGTCATAATTCTATCCGGTGACCGACATATTTCAGAGTTTTCAAAAACCAACTTGGATGGATTGTCTTATCCACTGATGGATTTTACAAGTAGTGGGCTGACCCATTCGTATACTGACTTTACTTCCGAACCCAACGGGTATAGGGTGGGCGATGTAGTTTCCGTACAGAGTTTTGGACTGATTCACTTGGATGTACAAAAAAAAGAGGCCCATTTCAAAATAATGGGAGAAAATGGAAAGGTTTTTCAAGAATTGAAACAGACCTACTAGTACTTGTTCGTTGAACGAAAAAGCGTATGTTTGCCCAAAATTTTGAGAAATGACAGGAAATAGAACCTTTACCATGATAAAGCCCGATGCGGTTGAAGATGGTCACATAGGTGCAATTTTGGAAAAAATTACAGCTGCAGGCTTTAAGATTGTGGCCATGAAATATACCCAAATGAGCAAAAGGGATGCTCAAGAATTCTATGCAATTCACAAGGAAAGACCCTTTTTTGGTGAACTAGTGGAATTCATGACGCGTGGTCCTATTGTTGCAGCAATTTTAGAGAAAGATAATGCTGTTGAAGATTTTAGGGCTTTGATTGGTTCAACCAATCCTGAAGAAGCAGCGGAAGGAACCATCCGAAAGCTTTATGCCAAAAATATAGGTGAAAATGCGGTGCATGGTTCAGATAGTGACGAAAACGCAAAGATAGAAGGTGCTTTTCATTTCTCGGGAAGGGAAGTGTTCTAAAAACACGATTCAAACTAATAATAAAAGCCTCCATTCGGAGGCTTTTTTAGTTTTTAAAGTCTTATTTAACTTATCGCAGTATCAATTTTTTAATCAATTCTTCCCCCAGTTCTTCATTGAGCATTGTAATGATTTTCGTTTTTCCCAAACTCAGTTCCTCACGAAGTACCGAAGACGATAAGGAAACGTATAAAGTCTCATTTTTGAGTTCTACAGAAGTTGTATAGTTATTGACACCATTTCCCATAAGGTCTTCCCACGCCTTCTTGGCATTTACCCGGTTCATCCCTTTTTCCAAGTGATTCTCCTTTACAAATTCTTTAAGGGCATCACTTAAGGGAATGTATGAATTTTGTCGCTTTGCCATTATTGAACAATATTGATGGGTTCAAAACGTCGGTAGGCATAGGTTAAGCCTTCCTCATTGACAACTGCAAACGAAATAGAGTCTATTTCAAGCAGTCTTTCCTGCCAATTTGCGCTTTCGGTCGAATATTCGAAAACAAAACCATTGTCAGTTTCGGTTATCTGGAAGGATTCAGAGCTGTTCGACGTATCAAACGTGCCATTTAACTTTGGATAGACCTTCTTGCGAAAACCTTTCATTTTTTCAAAGTGCATAAAATCAATGGCCGGACTCACGCCATATTCTTTTTTAGAACCATTTGAAAAAGTTACCTCCTTGATTTCCCAATATCCATTTAAATGGTCCAAATCTGACGATGAGATTTTTTTTTCATTGCAACCGTACAGTAAGAAAGCTAAAAAAAGGAACTTCCACTTCATCATTTACAAGGTAAAGATTTTATAACTCTGGTGGATGCTTTTCACCACTTTTTCTGTTCGGTCTTTATGGGTGTCGCTAATAAAAATTTGTCCGAATGTCTCATTATTTACCAACGCAACAATTTGCGCCACCCTATTTTCATCAAGCTTGTCAAAGATATCGTCCAAAAGTAGAATGGGAGTGGTTTTTGCTTGCTTCTTTATAAAATGAAACTGGGCCAGTTTTAAAGCAATTAAAAATGTTTTTTGCTGTCCTTGGCTTCCGAATTTTTTAATGGGATGTTCAGCAATGGTAAAAACCAGGTCATCTTTATGGATGCCTGTGCTGGTGTACTGAAGAGCACGGTCCTTTTCGAGGGAAGCTTCCAAAAGTCTTATCAAAGTGTCTCCTTCCAACTGGCTTTCATACCTCAGCATGATATCTTCACCGGCATGGTCTGAAATATGGGTATATTGTTCTTTGAAAATGGGAATGAATTCTTGAACGAAGGCTTTTCTTTTTTCGTGAATTCCTGTGCCCAAGGTATGCAGTTGTTCGTTGTAGACGGCTAGTGCGTCTGCATCGAAAGTTTGGTTGGCTGAAAAGTATTTGAGCAAGGAATTTCTTTGACTCAAAACCTTGTTGTATTTAATTAGGTTTTGCAAATACAATCTATCGGATTGGGATATGACCCCGTCAATGAATTTTCTTCGAGTTTCACTGCCCTCAATAATGAGGTCTCTATCGGCCGGGGAAATAATGACCAGGGGCAAAAAACCGATGTGGTCCGAAAATTTTTCATAGGCCTTTCCATTGCGCTTGATTACTTTTTTGAGTCCTTTTTTATAGCTGCAGATTATTTTTTCGGGTCGTTCGTCTTTTTCAAACTCCCCTTCGACCATGAAAAATTCCGCATTGTATCGTATGTTTTGTGTGGAAACCGGATTAAAATAACTTTTGCCATAGGATAAATGGTAGATGGCATCAAGAATATTGGTCTTACCCACACCATTGTTGCCCACGAGACAGTTGATTACGGGGTCAAATTCTAGAATTAAGGAATCAAAATTCTTATAATTAACTAAGGATAAGCGATTTAAAAACATACAAAGCGGGGTTCTTAAAGCAGTGTCAAAAGCCTTAAAAACGGTTAAAGCATCCAAAAATAACGAATAAATTACCTTTTGATTTTGGATAAAAACTTTATTTTTGCGCGATTAACAAAATAAAGAATGGCAACATATAAGAAGAGGGGCTTTAAACCAAAGAACAAGGTTGAGGAAGCACAGTTTGATGAAGCGAACAGTACAACGGCGGAAGTTTTTAGTACACTTGATGAAAGTGCCTCAAAAACAGAAGAGTGGGTTCGAAAAAATCAAAATTTTATTCTAGGAGGCATTGCTGCCATTGCCATTGGGGTATTAGCATATCTTGGCTATAGCGAGTTCATTCAAAAACCAAAGGAAGCCTCTGCGGCGAATGAACTTTTTTATCCACAACAATATTTTGACCAGGCCTTGACCAATGAAGCCGAGCAGGATTCGCTTTTTGGTTTGGCTTTGAATGGTGCTGAAGGTAAATATGGGTTTTTGGATATAATCACAGAATACAAAGGAACCAAAGCTGCCAATTTGGCTGAGTATTCCGCGGGAATGGCCTATTTGAATCTACAACAATACTCTGAGGCTATATCCCATCTTGAAAACTTCTCTTCAGATGACGCCGTATTGGGCGCAATGGCCAAAGGAGGAATAGGTGATGCTTTTTCCCAATTGAACCAACCTGAAGATGCCATGGAGTATTATGAGAAAGCCATAGCTTTCAGTACCAATGACTACACAACTCCAAGATTTCTTTACAAAGCAGGGGTGAAGGCTTTAGATCTTGGACAAAAAGCAAAAGCGTTGGGCTACTTTGAGCGCATTAAGGAGGAGTTCCCTACTTCCCAAGAAGCTACCAATATCGATGCTGTAATCGGATTGGCCCAGAATTGATTCCGTATGGCCACTGAGAACAAAAATCTTTCGGTTTACAATAAAGACGAAATCCCGAATGCGAATGACTTGCGATTCGGGATTGTTGTTTCTGAATGGAATGAAAAGATAACCGAGGCACTTTATCAAGGTGCGCATGCAGCTTTGTTGGACTGCGGGGCGTCTAAGCAGAATATCATCCGATGGAATGTTCCCGGAAGTTTTGAGCTTACCTATGGTGCAAAAAAAATGATTCTTTCCCAAAAGGTTGATGCTGTCATTGCTATCGGAAGCGTGATTCGTGGAGAGACAAGTCACTTTGACTTCGTTTGTAGTGCAGCGGCACAAGGGATTAAAGACCTTAACGTGAACTATGATGTGCCTGTCATCTTTTGTGTGCTGACCGATGATACCTTACAGCAGGCCCTTGACCGTAGTGGAGGAAAACATGGTAATAAAGGCACCGAGGCAGCTATTGCGGCCATTAAAATGGCAGTATTGGGATAAGTTGCCCACTTTGTTAAGCAACGACCGGGACTGTTAACATTTTTTGGGATTCCCGACAGTAAGCTTATTTTGATTTTAAGTACCTTTGAGGTTACTCGAAATGGACTTCAATGCGTAGTTTTCTTAGGCTTAAAAAAAATCGAACTTATAATTATACACCTAGGTATTATAAGGGACAAGGAAGTCCATTTAAAATGGAACACAAACTAGATAGATTTCGAAGTACCGCAAATACACAAAGAGGATTAAAAAATAAGATTTCTTGGGCATTTGACGACCTGAAGAATGAAGGGGACAAAAACTTAAAAATTCGTTTCGTCATCATTTTAATCGTATTGATTTTAATTTTCCTTTTCATCATCGACTTCGATTTATCGATATTCTGGCAATCTTAATGGCAGACATCATTAGACTTTTACCAGACCATGTGGCGAATCAAATTGCCGCGGGGGAAGTGGTTCAACGCCCTGCTTCGGTCGTTAAGGAATTGCTTGAAAATTCAATTGATGCAGGTGCTACATCCATAAAGCTTATTGTAAAAGATGGAGGCAAGACCCTTATTCAGGTAGTGGATGACGGAATTGGAATGAGCGAAACAGATGCGCGTCTATCTTTTGAGCGTCATGCTACATCAAAAATATCTTCTGCTGAGGATTTGTTCAATTTAAGGACCAAGGGATTTCGCGGCGAAGCACTGGCCTCCATTGCGGCTATAGCCCATGTTGACATGCAAACCAAAAGAACTGAAGCCGAGGTTGGAGTTCGACTTAAAATTGAGGGAAGCAAGGTGGTATCACAAGAGGTTACAGCCACCCCGGTTGGCACATCCATTTCAGTAAAAAATCTATTTTTCAATATCCCTGCCCGACGTAATTTTCTAAAATCAAACCAAGTGGAGCTCCGGCATATCATCGATGAGTTTCATAGGGTAACATTGGTACATCCTGCCATTGAGTTTCATTTTTATAACAATGGTTCGGAGATTTTTAATCTTCCGAAGACAAAAAGTCGCCAACGGGTTGTACATGTTTTTGGCAATAAGATGCAAGACAGATTGGTGCCTCTTGAAGAAAGTACAGAGGTAGTTTCCATTTCTGGTTTTGTATGTAAGCCCGAGTATGCCAAAAAGAGTAGGGGAGAACAGTTCTTTTTTGCCAACGACCGTTTTATCAAAAGCCCCTACCTGCACCATGCCGTGGTTTCAGCTTTTGAAGGATTGATCAAACCGGACTATCATCCCGGATATTTTTTGTTTTTGGAAGTGGACCCCAAATCAATCGATATTAATATCCATCCGACCAAGACCGAGGTGAAATTTGATGATGAGCATACCTTGTACGCCATTCTTAAATCAGCTATCAAGCATAGTTTGGGGCAATTTAATGTGGCACCAGTATTGGATTTCAATCGTGATTCAAACTTGGATACCCCATATGCCTATCAAAACAAAGAGGCTGTAATACCTGGTGTAACCGTAGACCCTTCCTTTAATCCTTTTTCAGATACGACGGTTAAAAAAACAACAGGAACACAGTTCCAAAAAGTAAGTAGTAAAGGATGGGAAAACCTCTATGAAGGTCTGGTAACCCAAGAAAAAGATGATTTCAGCAGTGTACATATCGAATCAGAAACTGAAATTCAATCTTCGTTGTATGCTGAGAATGATATTACCTCTGAAAGCGGTACCACTTTTCAACTTCAACGTAAATATGTGGTAAGTACCATAAAATCGGGTTTGTTGGTTATTCATCAAAATCGTGCCCACCAAAGAGTGCTTTATGAAAAGTTTTTGGGAGAAATAACCTTAAAAAAGGGAGTAAGTCAACAGTTATTGTTTCCTCTGGAAATGCACTTCAATGAAAGTGAGAGGATTTTGCTGAAAGAACTCCAAGATTGTCTGCGCAATGTAGGTTTTGCGTTCGAAGATATCTCGGAAGAAACTGTTAAAGTGACAGCTATTCCCGTAATGGTCTCAGAAAGTAGGATTGGCACGGTATTGGATCAGTTATTATCGGACTATAAAGAAGGTTTTTCCATGGAATCCATCTCCCAAGCTGAATTGTTGGCCCAAGGACTCGCTCAAAACTTGGCGGTGAAATCGGGTGAAGTATTGGATGAAGAGTCGCAATGGGCGTTGGTCAATGACCTATTTGGTTGTAAGGAACCCGAATTAAGTCCGGCCCACAAAAAAACATTCACCATAATATCCGATTTGGATCTAGAAAAAAAATTGAGTTAATGGGTAGATTGACCGAGGCAGTTAAGCACTTGCTGATAATCAATGTGATTTTGTTCTTTGCTACCCAGTTGTATGGGGAACAAATGTATCAATGGCTTTCATTGTGGTTTCCTAAAAACGATAATTTTCACATTTGGCAAGTAGTCACCCACATGTTTATGCATGGGGGCCTTATGCATATTCTTTTCAATATGTATGCTCTTTGGGCCTTTGGTACTCCTTTGGAGCAGGTATGGGGGCGAAACAAGTTTTTGTTCTTTTACTTTTCAGCAGGTTTGGGGTCTGCGCTACTTCATTCTGGTGTGAATTATTATCTCTTTAATGAGGGAATGCAAGCCTTGGTAAATGCTGGGATGACCGAGAGTCAGGTTCTAGACATTATCTCACAGGGTCAGTATAGCCCCAACTGGTATAATATAGCCTCAAAAAGTACTATCGATAATTTCTTAAGTGCGTACAATACTCCAGCAGTGGGAGCTTCTGGAGCTATCTATGGGATTTTGGTAGCATTTGCGTTTATGTACTCCGAGGCAAAATTGATGTTAATATTTTTGCCTGTACCCATAAAAGCGAAGTATTTTGTGCCAGCTTTGATTCTTTTGGATTTAATCTTTGGAATTGGTAACATTAACACGGGAATAGCACACTTTGCCCACATTGGAGGTGCGTTGATAGGATTTATCATGATGTGGTACTGGAAGAAAAATCAGTTTAACCAAAACCGTTGGAACTAAAATGGCAAATGGTGGTTTACAATATAATTATGCCAGGCTAAGTATCGCGGAGAAATTGATAGCGATAAATGTCCTGATTTTTATCGTAGACGGATTGTCAAATGCGCTCCTGGGAAAATCCTTTACCCAATGGTTTCACCTACCTAAGGATTTGTTGGAGTTTTTGGGACAACCTTGGTCATTGGTAACCTATTCCTTTTTTCATGGAGGATTGGGGCATATCTTTTGGAATATGATCATGTTGTATTTTACCGGTCGTATTTTTTTGAATCTTTTTGACGCCCAAAGGTTTATCAATGTCTATTTTTTGGGGGTAATCGTGGGTGGATTGGTCTTTTTGCTCAGTTATAATGTATTTCCCACGCTATTAGCTACCAATACCGCGCTGATTGGAGCATCAGCAGGTGTGACTGCCGTGCTTATTTTTATTTGTGCCTATATTCCAAATCAAGAGGTCAGGATTATTTTTTTTAATGTAAAGCTTTGGTATGTAGGTGCCTTTTTCGTTCTGGTTGATTTAATTCAAATTGCCTACGGGGGTAATGTTGGAGGCCGACTGGCCCACTTGGGCGGAGCACTTTTGGGATATATTTATGCCAGACAGTTGCTAAAGGGACATGATATAGGCTCAGGATTTTCCAAGTTAATCACCAGCATTGGTAACTTGTTCAAGAAAAGTGAAAGAAAAGCTCCTTTAAAAACAGTCTATAAAAAGAATAGTGGAAGAGGAAAATCCGCTGATTACGATAAAGAAGCCCGTCAGCGTAAAATAGATGCCATACTGGATAAGATAAGTAAATCGGGGTACGAAAGTCTGTCCAAGGCAGAGAAGGATTTTCTATTCAAGGCGGGAAAAGAAGATTAACTTTTGAAGAAAACTTTCCGGATACTATATAATTTGCTTTTTGTTGCAAATCTGATAGTTGCAGTTTTGTTACTTCTCACATGCCTTCTTTATTTAGTTTCTGTTCCTTTTTTATCGGTTTTTTTGGTCTCCAGTTTATTGGTTCCTGCACTTTTTTTCTTGAACGTGTTTTTCCTTGTCTTTTGGATGATTAAGCGTAATAAAAGGTTACTGCTTTCATTGATTAGTCTGTCCATTGGGTATTTTACCTTTGGCTCGTTTTACAAATTTGGAAACACGGACAAAACGAATAATGATTCTGGTATCAAGATAATGACCTATAACGCATGGGGATTCAATAAAAATGAATGGATCAGGAAACCCGATATTGGGGATAAAATAGTAGAATTTATTGCAAAGGAAGACCCTGATATACTATGCCTTCAAGAATATGATAGGCCAAGACGCAATCAGTTTTCCCAATTTCCGTATCTGGTTGTCACCCCTCTCTCCGCAAAAAAAACGCCCCAGGCTATTTTCTCAAAGTACCCAATAGTCTCAGAAGGCTCGGTGGATTTCCCTGGGACCATCAATAATGTTATTTATGCTGATGTTCTTATCGATTCAGATACGGTAAGAATATACAATATGCACCTGCAATCCTTCAATATTGTACCTTCAAGTGAGACTTTCTCTGAAGAGCAATCACAAAAGAATTACAAACGGCTGGTCAGTACGTTTAAAAAGCAATTGGAACAGGCTAAGATTTTGAACCAACATAAGCTATCCTCGTCTTATCCTGTGGTAGTTTGCGGGGATTTAAACAATACCCAGTTCTCCAGTATTTATCGCATTCTTAAAGGCGAAATGCAAGATTCTTTTCTTGAAAAGGGCAAAAAGTTTGGGAGAACTTACAGCCTTTTGGGCTTTCCCTTGAGAATTGATTATGTCCTTGCTGATTCTGAATTTGAAATCCTTTCGCACAAAAACTACTACGTAGTACTCTCGGACCATTATCCTCTTATGGCTACTTTGGATTTGAAATCACATTAAGAGGCAATCCAAGCTGTCGGCAATAATATGTAGAATTAAGGCGAGACCTATTAAGCGGGTTTTTTCAAAAAAGGGTAAAATGCTATATCCTATGATCGCCACATAGGAGTGTAGCGGATGAAAACCAATGCTGCAACGGTTCGAATCAAAAATAGGCGTTGCCAATAGATGGTCAATGTCGATAAGAATTCCGCCCAGTAAAATCAAAGCAACCTTTAGTCTATCTTCCTTATAAAAGGTAAGTGCTATTAGGATTGGGACAATAAAATGAAATCCGTAATGTAATAGGAAACGAAGCATCACATGAAATCCAGCGATTGTTTTTTTAAGTATTGCATCGCATTGGGGCCTTCATTGAAAAGAAGGTCCAAAATGCTCAGGTTCTCCACAAAACCATGCTTTTCCTCAAAAACCTGATTATACTTCTGTTGTGAGATTTCCAAGGGCCGTTTTGCTTCCGCTAGATGTCTAGCATCTCTGTAATTCTTTGGGTTTACCTCGTATTCCTCGTTAATCATATCGGTCATTTTGATTCCCAGGCAAGCGGTAATGGTATTGATGGTCTTTAAATTGAAATCTAGCAGCTTGTCATCAGAGTCAATGAACAACGGACTTAAATCATCCTCATAAAATTCAAAATAGGGCGAAGTTCGATAAGCAGTTTCCAGTGTTCGCCAATGCAGCTTTTTCCAGTCAGTGGAAGAATCCATTATGACATCATTGTAGCGTTGTCTTCCTTCACTCCCTCCAACGTGTTTGATGGGTATATTGAGCATATGCTTCCCTTGGTCGGTACAAATGTAGCATCGATTCCGATAGGTTTGCTTCTGAAAATTATCACATACCTCCCAGATGATTTCGTTTTGAGCGATGACCGCAAATGTGGCAATACTGGGAAAATAGGTTGGATGCAATAAAACTGTCAAGAACTCTTTTTCTTTTTGCGTTTTCTAAAGAAATCAAAAACAAACCAACCTGCTAATAAAGCCAAGAAGTATGGAAGATAAGAAACAGGTTTGCCACCACCTCCCACCGTAGTAAAGATACGGTCCCAACGGGGACGCCAATTGGCCAAACCATCGTTGAAGTTGTCAAAACTCATCCATAGAAAAACGGGTTTCCCGACAATATGATCGGCCGGTACATAACCCCAGGTACGACTGTCCTCTGAATGATCGCGGTTATCTCCCATCATCCAATAGTAATCTTGTTTAAAGGTGTATGAATCGGCTTCCTGGCCATTAATAAAAACTTTTCTTCCCCTAACATCCACATCGTTGTATTCATAATCCCGAATAATCTTTTTGTACAGGGGTATGGTTCTATAGTCAATTTTGACCGTAGCCCCGCGTTCAGGAATGTAAATTGGGCCAAAATTGTCATTGTTCCAAGGGTATAGATTTGGTTTTTGCGGAAATGCACCACCATAGACCGCTTTGTCCTCATTGGTTTTTACAACCGAGTCTATACTTTGATTTTTTCGAAGCTCAGCCACTATTTCCTCGGTCATGTTCGCGATGCGCGACCGAGGTCTTTCTTCGGTCAATGCCAAGCGAAGTTGACGTATTACCTCAACAGGTATTCCTTTTTCCTGCGTTAAGATTTCAATCTTTCCTGCCTGATTTCTGAAGGCTCCCAAAATATATGGTGCTAGTGCATTATATTGATTGGGGTCCAAAACATCGGCGATGTACTTTCGGGTATAATCGGAAGCATCAACCTCAGCCAATAATCGACTTGAAACACCCTTGCTTGAGTAAATGGTATAGTCGTACATCACTTTGGCCCTATCGGAAAGCTTCAATTGCTGCCCATTGATATGAACGTAACCATTGATTACTGCCAAAGAATCGCCTGGTGTACCCACACAACGTTTTACATAGTTTGATTTCTTATCAATGGGTTTTTTTACTGGTTTGTCAGCTCTAAAAAATTGTAGCAGCGTATCTGAAGGAAGGCTAAAAACGACAATATCGTTTTTCTCAACCTTTTCAAAACCAGGTAAGCGCAGGTAGGGTAATTGTAGTTTGTTCTTCCAAGAAGTTTTGTAGGTTTCTGGGTTTACATCAGCGACGTAAGACCTTTTCTTTAACCCTGGAAGGGTATCGTGAACCATAGGAGCCGCCAGTGTGGTCATGGGAACTCTTGCGCCATAATGAAATTTGCTCACGAAAAGAAAATCACCTATCCGAAGTGTGCGTTCAAGAGAACCTGTCGGAATAACGTAGGGCTGGATGAAGTAGGTGTGTACAAAGGTTGCCGCTACAATGGCAAAAACGATAGAAGCTACCCATTCTCCCAAACCAGTTCTGGGTTTCAAGCTCCTATCCTCTATATATTTTACATCTTTTACATAATTTACGTAGTAAATGTAAAATCCTAGGGTAAGGATGACCAACCATGTTTCCCATATGGTGTTCTTTCCAAAACTTCTAATGGTCTCCACCCAAACGACAGGGAACATCAATAAGTTGATTATAGGTATAAAAAGCAAAAGAACCCACCACCAAGGTCTATTGATGATTTTCATCAACACAAAACCGTTATAGAAGGGAATTGCCGCTTCCCATGCTTTTCTTCCTGCTTTAACATAGAGTTTCCAGGTCCCCAAAAAATGAATGACCTGAATGATGAGAATAAAAATAAGCCACTGTGTTCCGTTCATATATGAATTTATTTCTTAGACTCGATTCTATTGTTACTGTTACGATTTACTTAAGATTAAGAACGTCCTTCATCGTGAAGACCCCCTTTTTTCCATGAATCCATTCTGCAGCCAAAACTGCTCCCAAAGCAAAACCCTGTCTATTATGGGCCGTATGCTTGATTTCAATAGTGTCAACGTCACTTGCATAACTAACAGTATGTGTTCCAGGAACTACTCCTTCCCGTTTGGAATAGATTGGCACCGAATTTTTCTCGGATTCGTTTAACTTCCAATTTTGGTAGCTGGTGTTTTCCAGTATTCCTTCGGCCAAAGAAATTGCCGTACCACTGGGAGCATCCAACTTTTGGGTATGGTGTATCTCCTCGATGGAAACCCCATATTCAGTTAGCTGGGACATCATCTTCGCCAAATGTCTGTTCAGTTCAAAAAAAATGTTCACGCCAAGACTGAAATTGGAAGCATAAATAAAGGCACCATCGTACTCTTTACATAAATCAACCGCTTTCTGGTAATCATCCAGCCATCCTGTAGTTCCCGAAATCACAGGTATACGGTTTTTAAGACAGTTTGTAATGTTCTCAAAAGCAGCTTCGGGAGTACTAAAGTCTATGGCGACATCCATATTTTCATAAGGAACTT
>NZ_JANQIH010000273.1 GCF_028282265.1 Allomuricauda sp. | reverse complement strand
TATGCCCTCTGCCAGAGTAATTTTGGTTTTTAGAACCTTTCTCGAATCTGAAGTTTTCACTTCAATCTGAGGATGAATGACCGTTGCAAAAAGTTCGCTGGGAGCAGGTAAGGGCACAACATCCAAGGGGTCATAGCTTCGCACCAAAGTAAAGTTGCCATAAATGGCTGGCGCTACATTATCGGCATGGGCTACGCTACTTGCCAATTTTTCACCCTGCATGGCGAAGTCCACCAACTCCAGATTGGAAAATGGTCGGCCCAAAAGCTCGTTTATGGACCAAACTGCACCTGCAGAGCTAGCGGCGCTGCTTCCAATTCCGCTACCGGGTTTTATCTTTTTATGTATTTCAATTTCAAATCCCTCAGTATAGTCGGTTTTGGATAAAAGGGCTTCCGCAGCAACACCTGCCACATTTTTGTTGGTCTCCAGAGGTAAGTCTTGCCCCGTTATTTTTGTGATTTTAATTCCCTTATTCGGTGATTTTCTAACCACCATTTCATCTCCCACGGAATCCAATGCCAAACCTAAAACATCAAATCCGCAGGAAACATTGGCTATGGTTGCCGGACAAAAAACTTTGATCTCCTCCATGCTCAAAAATTTCCAATTCGAATGATATCCGCAAAGATACCCGATGCAGTCACTTCAGCACCAGCTCCGGCCCCTTTAATGATTAATGGCTGATTTGTATAGCGGTCCGTATAGAAAAGCACTACATTATCACTACCTTCAAGATTATAGAAATCATGCCCTTTGGGAATATGGTTTAACCCCACCTTGGCTTTTCCATCCTCAAATTCGGCCACATACTTAAGTTTTGAGCTTGATTGCTTTGCTTCATGTAGTATGTCCTGAAAATCGGATTCATATTTTTTCAAGGACTCAAAAAATGCCTCATTCGAATCAGTTTCCAAACTTTCCTTCGGAAGAAAAGCGTCGTTCTCTATATCATCGATATCCAGTCGAAAACCACTTTCGCGGGCTAAAATCAGAATTTTTCGCATTACATCTATCCCACTCAAATCAATGGTTGGGTCGGGTTCTGTGTAGCCCTCTTTCTGGGCTTGTTTGACCACATCATGAAACGTGGTGGTTTCGTCGAAAGTGTTAAAGATGAAATTGAGACTACCTGACAAAACAGCCTGTATTTTTCTGACCCGATCGCCTGATACGATCAAATGTTTTAAGGTGTCAATGATAGGTAGTCCTGCACCGACATTGGTTTCGAACAAAAATGCTGCACCATATTTCTTTGAAAGCTGTTTCAGATTTTTGTAATACTCAAAATCTGAGGAGCAGGCAATTTTATTGCAAGTAACTACTGAAATGCTGTTTTTCAGATAATCAGGATAGGTTTCAGCAATGTATTCGCTTGCCGTATTATCGACAAATACGCTGTTTCTGAGATTTAGTTTCTTTATGGTTTCAAAGAAGTTTACAGGATTTGCTTTTTCTCCATTGGAGAGTCTTTCCTCCCAATCTTTTAATACTATGCCATCCTCATCAAAAACCATGGTGCGGGAATTGCTAATTCCTATGACCCTGATGTTCAATTGAAGCTCCTCCTTTATAAAATCTCTTTGTTGACTGATTTGTTCCAAAAAGCGAGATCCCACATTTCCTACGCCCATGACAAACAGGTTGAGCTGTTTGATGTTTTCCTCAAAAAAGGTTTCATGTAGTGAATTCAGGGCTTTTTTTACGTCTCCTTTTTGAATGACCGCAGATATATTTCTTTCAGATGCTCCTTGTGCGATGGCCCTTATGTTTACATTGTTTTTACCTAGAGTGCTGAACATTTTGCCACTTAGACCTTGGTGGCTTTTCATATGTTCCCCGACAAGGGCCACAATGGCCAAGTCACGCTCTACCTGAATAGGTTTGATTTTTTGGATTGAAATTTCATAGGTAAAGGCTACTGTAAGCGCAGAAACCGCTCTTTCAACATCACTATCTGCAATTCCAATACAGATGGAATGTTCGGAAGAAGCTTGCGTAATCAAAACGATACTGATTCCTTCATTGGCCAGTGTTTCGAAAAAGCGCTTGGAAATCCCCGGAATCCCCACCATACCTGGACCCTCAAGGGAAACCAGACTAATATTCTCCACATGACTTATGCCTCGTACGGTTTTTCCGTTTTCATCAATGCTTTTTGCAATATAAGTACCCTCTTTTTCTGGTTCGAAGGTGTTCTTGATGAGAATAGGGATATTTTTATCCAATACCGGTTGTATGGTTGGTGGGTACAAAACTTTCGCCCCAAAATGGGATAGTTCCATCGCTTCCTCATAGCTGATGTTCGAAATGCTTTTTGCCTGTTTTACCAATTTGGGATTGGCTGTATACATACCACTTACATCGGTCCATATTTCCAGCGCATCGGAATTGAGTGCGGAAGCCAAGATTGCCGCGGTATAGTCAGAACCTCCTCTTCCCAATGTTGTGGAATCGCCATTTTGCGAAGAGGATACAAATCCGGGAAGTACAACGATTGACTCACTTGTTTTGTCAAAGTAAAGCGAACAGTTCTGGTTGGTTATCCCAAGGTCAACATTGGCTTTTCCGAAGCTTTCGTCGGTGATGATAAGCTCTCGACTGTCTTTAAAAATGGCATCGAGTCCCTGTGACTTTAAATATTCAGCAATAATAAAAGCAGAGAGCAATTCTCCGTAACTGACTATCTTATCAGAGAGTTTGGGGGTCAATTCTCCAATAAGAAAGGAACCTTCCAGCAGCGTTTCCAAAATATTTAAATCACTTTTTACCTTGCTCAGAATAGCACTTTGGTTTTGAACGGGAATCAATTTTTTAATAGCAAGTAAATGTCGTTGCTCTATGTCAACAAGCCCTTTCTTATAAGTTTCATCTTGATTGGCAGCCAATTGTGATATCGTGAGCAGCAAATCCGTAATTCCTCCAAAAGCGGATACAACCACTGCTTGCCTACCGCTTTTATCGCTTTCTAAGATGGATTTGACTTTTTGTATATTTTCAGGAGTGGCAACTGAAGTGCCACCAAATTTTAAGACTCTCATGATTCAAATATGTTTGATGAATTAAAAAAACTAGTGCGGACGGAAAAAGAACAGACTACCCCAAAGGGGTGGTAGTTGAAGTGAAGAAGAATCCGTTTGTTTTCATCATCTTGGAGTTGGAATTTCGGATTTTAAAAAATCTCAAAATCAGGGTAAATGTAGTACTTTTGAGTACTTCGACAAATTGTTCCAGAATTTTTATGGAATTGACAGTTTTAACCATCCTAGTTTGAAAAATGAAAATTTTAAGGTCTGATCAAATCTACGAGGCTGATAAATTCACAATCGAAAAGCAGAAGATTTCCAGTGATGACCTCATGGAAAGAGCTGCCCTGCAAATTTTCGAATGGATTCATACAAGATTGAAGGGCGCCCAAGTTAAAATTCACATTTTTTGTGGTATAGGCAATAATGGGGGAGATGGAATTGCTTTAGCCCGACATCTTTTTGAACATGGTTATAATTTTCAAGCTTACGTTATCAACTACAGCGAAAAGAGATCTAAGGATTTTTTGTTGAACTTGGAAAGGCTTAAAGAGAGAAAAATTTGGCCCAACTTTTTGGATGAGAAAAGTGAACTGCCTAAAATCGACACAGACGATGTTATTGTAGATGCTATTTTCGGTATCGGCCTAAACAGGGAACCAGATGATTGGGTTGGAAGCTTAATCAACCATATCAACAACTCTTCCGCCTTCACTATTTCGGTTGATATACCATCAGGGCTACCTATGAATGGTATACCCAGTGATGCAAAGAAAGTGGTAAGCGCAAACCATGTGTTGAGTTTTCAAGTTCCTAAACTGGTTTTTTTTCTACCCGAAACGGGAGTTTTCTTGGATAGCTGGGAGGTTTTGGATATTGGGTTGGACCAAGAATATCTAGAGGAGGTCAATGCCAAATATGTACTGGTCGATAGGTCAAAATTGGTTTCATATTATAAGCCCAGAAGGAGGTTTTCCCATAAGGGAACCTATGGACATGCGATAATTGTTGGGGGCAGTTACGGAAAAATTGGGGCAGTTCAGTTGGCGGGTCGCGCATGTCTGTCTTCTGGAGCAGGATTGGTCACTTTATTGGTTCCCGAGTGTGGGTACAATCCTTTGCAAGCTTCTTTTCCGGAAGCCATGGTCTTGACCGATGATGGTGTAAAGCACTTGGAAAAGATTAAAGCACCTTTTGCTCCAGATGCCATTGGTATAGGAATGGGGCTAGGAACCGAGAAAGTAACCATAGAAGCCTTTCACGATTTTCTAAAGGGCGTTGAACGGCCATTGGTCATTGATGCGGATGGCATCAATATCTTGGCAAGATACCCTAAGATGATCGAGAATGTTCCCAAAAGTTCTATCCTAACACCACATCCCAAAGAACTGGAAAGGTTGATTGGAAAATGGACCGATGACTTTGACAAGTTGGAAAAAGCACACCGTTTTTCAACCGAAAACCAAGTAATACTGGTTATAAAAGGAGCAAACAGTATCATTATCGATGGAGAGAAAGGATATGTAAATCCTACGGGAAACCCGGGTATGGCGACGGCTGGTAGCGGTGATGTATTAACTGGAATTATTACAGGCATGTTGGCTCAGGGATATCAAAGTGTTGAGGCTGCCATTTTTGGGGTATATCTCCACGGATTGGCGGCTGACCTAAAAGTATCTGAAATAGGTTTTGAAGCTTTAATTGCTTCTCATATCATTGATAACTTAGGAAACGCATTTGTGAATGTGCTGCGGCCCAAGCAAGAGGGGGAAAGCTAAGAACTTTGCTTTTTGTTTTTCTTTCTATTACTGCTTTTAAGACGCTTTTTCACCCAGGTGACCGCATTTTCAAATTCTATGAAAAACTCCATGTTCTTCTTATAGAAAAGTTTCTCAATTTTGAAATTGTGCATGTCGATTTCTTTCTTAGAGACAATGGCGAAGGCTTTGAGATTTTCCATTCCTCTCAAATAGTTGTAGATGGTTGGGTCAACTGCATAGGAATTTCTTCTTAGGCTTATATAGCCAAAGTCCTTATCCCTAAAATGTATTTCTGAAATACCAATGATTTGATAGGCACGCTCAAGTGTCAGTGTGGCGCCCTCATCAAATATGGAGACCATATAGTCTTTATAGACTTGTACGGTTCCTATGTCCAGTTGATACTCACGTATCACCAAGGCATTTTTCCTATACGCAATTCTCATTCCCAAAAAAATAGTGTCTCACAGCGAAAATATTCGGAAACCCCTTTGCAGTGAAAAAATATAGATTAACAGCCTAAATATCGTTTGTAAGGTACCTTTTAAGAAATTATTATAAAAAAAGCCGACAATTGTCGGCTTTGTGTGTTAACTCGTTGCTAATTTCCTATTCTGTTTTTGGAGATTTTTCCGGCTTTTTGATTTTTATGGTAAGCTCTTCTTTCTTCTCATCAAGGTCCATAAAAATACTGTCACCTTCCTCCAATTTAGAGTTTACAATTTCCTCTGCGAGAGCGTCTTCAATATATTTTTGAATTGCCCTTTTTAAAGGTCTTGCACCATATTGTTTATCAAATCCTTTCTCAGCTATATAATCCTTTGCTTTTTCTGACAGATTTAAATCATAACCGATGTCTTTGATTCTCATGAACAACTTGTCCAACTCAATATCGATGATTTTATGAATGTCCTCTCTTTCCAACGGATTAAAGACAACAACATCGTCAATTCGGTTTAAGAATTCCGGAGCAAAAGCCTTTTTCAAAGCATTCTCGATAACACTTTTTTGGTGGGTATCGGCTTGCGCTTTTTTTGCCGCTGTACCGAAACCAACACCTTGACCAAAGTCCTTCAATTGACGTGCTCCAATATTTGAGGTCATTATGATGATAGTGTTTCTAAAATCTATCTTGCGACCTAAGCTATCTGTTAAGTAACCGTCATCAAGAACTTGCAAAAGCATATTGAAAACGTCGGGGTGTGCTTTTTCAACCTCATCCAAAAGAATTACCGAGTAAGGCTTTCTTCGAACCTTTTCAGTCAATTGACCGCCTTCTTCGTAGCCTACATATCCCGGAGGTGCTCCTACCAATCTCGAAATGGCGAATTTTTCCATGTATTCGCTCATATCAATTCGAATCAGTGCGTCTTCAGAATCAAATAGCTCTTTGGCCAATATTTTGGCCAATTGGGTCTTTCCGACCCCAGTTTGCCCCAAGAAAATAAAAGAACCAATAGGTTTATTCGGGTCTTTAAGCCCTGCCCTGTTTCTTTGAATGGCTTTTGCGACTTTAGCCACGGCTTCATCTTGTCCAATTACAAAACCTTTAATGAGGTCAGGTAACTCGGCAAGTTTATTGCTTTCAGTCTGCGCAATTCTGTTTACAGGAATGCCGCTCATCATTGAAACTACATCTGCCACATTGTCTTCTGAAACGGTCTCCCTGTGCATTTTGCTTTCTTCTTCCCAACGTTCCTGGGCGGCCATAAGCTCTTTTTCCAACCGTTTTTCGTCATCCCTCAACTTCGCAGCTTCTTCGTACTTCTGCTTTTTGACCACGCTATTTTTCAATTCCCTTACATCTTCAAGTTGGGTTTCCAACTCCAAAATTTGCTTAGGAACATCCATATTCACAATGTGTACCCGAGAACCTGCTTCATCCAAGGCATCTATGGCCTTGTCTGGAAGAAATCTATCGGTCATATACCGGTTGGTCAGCTTAACGCAGGCAACTACGGCATCGTCGGTGTAATTTACATTATGGTGGTCTTCGTACTTACCTTTTATGTTCATCAAAATTTCAATGGTTTCCTCTACCGTGGTCGGTTCCACCATTACTTTTTGAAAACGTCTTTCCAGAGCACCGTCTTTCTCGATATATTGTCGGTACTCATCCAAGGTTGTAGCTCCGATACATTGGATTTCACCACGCGCCAAGGCCGGTTTGAACATATTGGAAGCATCGAGACTTCCGGTAGCACCACCAGCTCCAACTATGGTATGAATCTCATCTATGAACAAGATGATATCATCATTCTTCTCAAGTTCATTCATGACAGCTTTCATGCGTTCCTCGAACTGTCCTCGATATTTGGTTCCTGCAACCAAGGAGGCCAGATCAAGGGTTACAACACGTTTGTTGTAAAGAATTCTTGAGACTTTTTTATTGATGATACGAAGTGCCAACCCTTCTGCAATCGCACTTTTACCAACACCTGGCTCCCCGATTAGGAGTGGGTTGTTCTTTTTTCTTCTGCTTAAAATCTGTGAAACCCGTTCAATTTCCTTTTCACGTCCGACAACAGGGTCCAACTTATTTTCTTCGGCCAAACGGGTCAAATCCCTTCCAAAATTATCAAGTACAGGTGTTTTTGACTTCTTGCTCCCTTTTTGGGAAGAACTGGAACCAAATCCGCTGTCCTTGCTGTCCCCAACATCTTCTGGGTCGCTTGGGAAAGATTCTGAACGAGGAGAATCCAAATAATCATCGTCACTGGTGATCATTGATTTGAATTGTTCCTTCACATTGTCATAATCAACCTTAAGTTTATGCAAGAGCTTCGTGGTTGGGTCATTCTCATTTCTAAGAATACACAACAACAAATGTGCTGTATTGATTGAAGAACTCTGAAACAACTTCGCTTCTAAGAAAGTAGTCTTGAGGGCTCGTTCCGCTTGTCTTGTTAGGTGTAGGTTTTTTTTGTCTTTCTGGGTGGTGCCAGAGTTTGGATTTGCCGGACTCAGAATTTCAACCTTTCTTCTCAAGTGGTCTAAATCTACGTCAAGGGCGTCCAAAATATTAATGGCCTTGCCATTTCCATCACGTAAAAGACCCAGCATCAAATGTTCCGTTCCAATAAAATCATGGCCCAATCTTAGGGCCTCTTCCTTGCTATACGCTATAACGTCTTTTACTCTAGGGGAAAAATTATCATCCATACGCTACCTATATTCAGCAATTAAAATTAATAAATCTATCCTTACGGTGTTCAAATACCATACCCATATTCGATAAAGATGGAGTAAAAGTCGAAATAAAGCGCAATGTATTTAGAGTTTAACAAAGTTTTGGAGAGGATGTATGACGCTTTAAGTGTTGATAATTTTTTTAATAAACTACTGGGCTATGGTTCCCAAAGGGTCGATTTTGCGTATATTGCCACGATGTTTTAACCTGTAATTTGCAATAAGATTTTAGCATGGCTGAAGGAGAAAAGTTAATTCCTATCAACATTGAAGATGAGATGAAATCTGCCTACATTGATTATTCAATGTCGGTCATTGTGTCACGTGCCCTGCCAGATGTCAGGGACGGATTGAAACCAGTTCATAGGCGTGTCCTGTATGGGATGCACGAACTAGGTGTCCGCTCAACAAGTGCCCACAAGAAATCAGCCCGTATTGTGGGTGAAGTGTTGGGTAAATATCACCCCCATGGAGATACTTCTGTGTATGATACTATGGTGCGTATGGCTCAAGAATGGAGCTTGCGTTATATGCTGATCGATGGCCAGGGGAACTTTGGTTCTGTCGATGGGGATAGCCCAGCCGCAATGCGATATACTGAGGCTCGCATGCGTAAAATTGCTGACGAAATGTTGGCGGATATCGAAAAGGATACTGTAGACCATCAACTCAATTTTGATGATTCACTCGAAGAACCAACGGTTCTTCCAACCCGTATCCCCAATTTGTTGGTAAACGGTGCTTCCGGTATTGCGGTAGGTATGGCCACCAATATGCCCCCTCATAATCTATCTGAGGTTGTTGATGGTACTGTGGCCTATATCGAAAATAACGACATTGAGATTGATGAGTTGATGAACCATATTAAAGCTCCAGATTTTCCAACTGGAGGTATTATTTATGGTTATGATGGGGTTAAAGAGGCCTTTCATACAGGTCGCGGTCGTGTTGTAATGCGCGCCAAAGCCACTTTTGAGGAGGTTCAGGGAAGGGAGTGTATCATCGTAACTGAAATTCCGTATCAGGTGAACAAGGCGGATATGATCAAAAAGACCGCCGACCTGATCAATGACAAAAAGATTGATGGTATCTCTACAATACGTGATGAGTCCGATAGAAAAGGAATGCGTATTGTATATATTTTAAAACGGGATGCTATTCCGAACATAGTACTCAATACACTTTATAAGTATACGGCACTTCAATCTTCTTTTAGTGTCAATAATATTGCCCTGGTCAATGGTAGGCCACAGCTTCTTAATCTAAAGGACATTATCCATCACTTTGTCGAGCACAGGCATGAGGTGGTTGTGCGCAGGACCAAATTTGAGTTGAAAAAAGCGGAAGACCGCGCACATATATTGGAGGGACTTATTATTGCGTCTGACAATATTGATGAGGTCATTGAAATTATTCGGGCATCTTCAAACGTAGAAGAGGCGCGAAGCAAATTAATGGAGCGGTTCAAACTTACCGAGGTGCAGGCCAAGGCCATTGTAGAGATGCGATTGCGCCAGCTTACCGGCCTGGAACAAGATAAGCTTCGTGAGGAATATGATGAGCTTAAAAAGACCATTGAAGACCTGAAGGATATTTTGGCCAAGAAGGACCGTAGGATGCAAATCATCACAGAAGAACTGCTCGAGGTCAAGAAAAAGTATGGTGACGAAAGAAGGTCAGAAATCAATTTTGCTGGTGGTGATTTAAGTATTGAGGACATGATTCCGGACGAACAAGTGGTCATTACTATTTCCCATGCTGGGTATATCAAAAGAACGCCACTCACGGAATATAAGACCCAACATAGGGGAGGTGTAGGGCAGAAAGCTTCTTCCACAAGAAATGAGGATTTCCTTGAACATCTTTTTGTGGGAACCAACCATCAATATATGCTGTTCTTCACCCAGAAAGGGAAGTGTTTTTGGATGAGAGTGTTCGAAATCCCTGAAGGAAGCCGTACGTCAAAAGGAAGGGCCATCCAAAATCTCATCAATATTGAACAGGAGGATAAGGTGAAAGCCTTTATTTGTACCCGTGACCTGAAAGATGAGGATTATGTTAATAGTCACTACGTAATTATGGCTACAAAGAAAGGTACTGTGAAGAAAACCTCTTTGGAACAGTATTCCCGTCCAAGGCAAAATGGTATCAATGCCATTACCATACGGGAAGGGGATGAGCTTCTGGAAGCAAAACTTACCACGGGAACAAGTCAGATTTTACTTGGTTTGAAATCTGGAAAAGCAATTCGATTCGAAGAGAGCAAGACCCGTCCCATGGGAAGAAATGCATCAGGTGTAAGGGGAATAACCCTGGCCAATGAGCAAGATGAAGTTATTGGTATGGTTTCAGTTCATAACTTTGAAGACGATATCTTAGTGGTTTCTGAAAATGGCTATGGGAAACGCTCGACCATAGATGACTATCGAATCACCAATCGAGGAGGTAAAGGAGTAAAGACCATTTCGATAACTGATAAAACTGGAGAATTGGTGGCAATAAAGAATGTTTCTGACTCCGATGACCTAATGATCATTAATAAATCAGGAATTGCCATTCGAATGAGTGTAGAGGATTTAAGGGTTATGGGTAGAGCCACCCAGGGCGTCAAGGTCATTAACCTAAAAGAAGATGATTCCATTGCCGCTGTTGCCAAAGTAATGAAGGATGAAGACGCGGTTGATGAAGCAAATATCCGGGATATTGAGGTAAATGGAGAAGATGGTACGGATTTTGACAATGATAAGGGCGAAACAAAAGAATAATCAATAAACACTAATAATAATTGGATTTTACAATGAAAACTAAAGTTTTACTACTAATTGCTATAGGTGTCTCTGCTGTTGGTTTTTCCCAAAAAAGCGAGATAAAAGCTGCTGAGAAGGCACTTAAAAGCGGTGATGCAACAGCTGCCAAAGCAGCATTGGATGGAGCCGCGTCACTTATCGATGCAGCAGATGCAAGAACACAGGCGCAATACTATGCCGTAAGCGGAAATGTATATTATGATATGGCGAAAAAGGGAGATGCGACTGCTTTTCAACCTGCTATGGATGCCTACAACAAGGTCATTTCAATTGAGGAAGCAAGCGGTAAGGAAAAATATACCACTGTTGCTACGCAACAGCTTTCGCAGATGACCGCAGACTTGGTAAATGCCGCTGTTGAGGATAATAAAAACAAAAAATTTGTTGAAGGAGCAGAAAAATTATA
>NZ_JANQIH010000268.1 GCF_028282265.1 Allomuricauda sp. | reverse complement strand
TGTCAAAGGTTCCCGAGGGATGGCCTTGGAACGTATCTTGGATTTGCTGTGAGGCATCCGAAGAAATCATAAACTTTTCTAAATTTTACGAAGTCGTCCTCCTCTTTTTGAAATTTACTGACATGTTATCCGACCGAATGCATATCAAATCAATAAAGAGATGGAACGAAACATTATTATTTTTGATGGCGAATGTAATCTGTGCAACGGTGTGGTACAGTGGATTTTGAACTCATTACCCAAAAACAACTTTGAATTTGTTCCTTTTCAATCCCCTTATGGACAGGAAATCTTGAGTAACAATGGGTTTTCCCTAAACCAATTGGAGACCGTAATCTTGATTCAAGATGAAATAATCTACACCCATTCTGAAGGTTTCCTAAGAATACTTTCAGAAATACCAAAATGGAACACACTTTCAAAGCCTTTGCTCTGGACCCCGAGATTCGTGAGGGATGGCATCTACAACTTCGCCGCCAAAAATCGGGTTCGGTGGTTTGGCAAATCAAGAGGTTGCTCTGTAAGTTTTCAGCAATCTTTTTAATTCCCTCTTTATCATCTGGTTGAAACACGAGGTATTTCTTTGGATATAGTTTATGACAAGTGTCATTTTAACCGTTTGAATCTAAAGGTACATTTGATTGAATCTTTAAATCAAATCACATGACGATAGATATCCAATATCAGAAAATGCAAGAAAGCGAGTCTTTAAATGAGATTTTGACCCGAAAACTAGAAAAACTATCAAAAAAGTACGATTGGATCATTAAAGCCCATGTATTGTTCAAGCTGAGCAACGACAAAACGGGAAATGATAAAATTTGCGAAATAGAGTTGAGTGCTCCTGGTCCTCGATTATTTGCTAAATCGAATTTGGACAATTTTGAGAAAGCCATGGCGGAAACCATCCAAGATTTAGATCGACAGCTCCAAAAAAGGCGGGAACAGTTTAAAACCTATTAATAACATGAAAAAGGGGCGAAACGCCCCTTTTTTTAATTTGCATTCATCTTCTCAAGAATGCTTATCATCATGAAAGTCTATTGTAAAAGCATCTGTAAATTGGCCAAAGCGATGAGTTCTGCCTTGTTTTTTCCGTAAGCAGAATTTGCAATTGCATTAGCAGTGTCCAAAATCAATACTTTTATATAAGGGTTGAATTTCTCTTCATGGACGTGGTAAAATTCACTAAAATCCTCGAAACTGGATTTTGCATCTTTTTCGTATTCCATAAGCCAATCGAAGACCGTTTCTATCTGAAAAGCCGCATCTTCCCCGTACTCATCGACCATCTCATCCACATCAAGCCAATACTTGCGAATGAAGCTTTTGAGCTTGTCCAGTTCTTTTACATGCACACTTTTATCTGCACACGCAATTGCATAAAAAAGCTTTCCTAAGCTTTGATAAAACTCGTTGCCAATAATTTGTGATTGTAACATTTTTGTCGTTTTAAATGATCCTTATATCAAAATTAGGACAGACCAATCCCCCAGCACATGATATTTATCAATTTGCGACTTAAAGAAAAAAAATGATTTTTAAGAATGAAATCACTTCCCTCGAATAGTTGTTGTTTCGTATTTTTAGCCTTAATGTTTCGCTAGTGACAGTCCGAGGCATTTTTAAAGAACCGTCCAACACCAATAACCAATAACAAAAAAGCCAATTTGGCTACCTAATCGGTGTTTGGAATTTGAACTCAGGATCAAAAAATGCAAAATTTTCAGGAAAGTGGTGACATGTTCAACCTTCTGGCAGAAGGCGTATCGGAAGGAATCATCGTTGTAAACAACAAACAGGAAATTGTAGCCACCAACTCGGCAACCGATGAAATGTTCGGTTATGCAAAGGATGAGCTTCTGGGAAAGCCATTGAACACACTGATTCCCTCACAGTACCATCATGCCCATAAGGGTCACTTTAAGAGCTTTCTTGCCCAAAGCGGAAAAAGAAAAATGGCCGAAGGGCGGGAACTTTATGGGTTACGAAAAAATGGTGATCAATTTCCAATAGAGGCCGGTCTCAATCCATTTCCATTGTTCGGCAATACCTATATCATGGCATTGGTAATGGATATATCCTCTAGAAAAGCCATAGAAGAGGACCTTAAACTGAAGAGTAAGGCATTGAGTTCTGCCATAAATGGGATTATTATTACGGACGCCCTTCAAGATGACAACCCTGTGGTTTATGTGAATTCGGCCTTTGAAAGGCTCACAGGATATTCTCGCGAGGAAATCTTGAATCGTAACCTGCGTTTTTTACAAAGTGAAGACCGAGATCAAAAAGGCGTCGAGGAACTTCGAAAAGCTGTCGCAGAGGGAAAAAGTTGTGAGGTGGAGATTCGAAATTATCGAAAAGATGGCTCACTCTGGTGGAACAAACTTTCCATTACCCCTTTAAAGGATAAAAAGGGAAGAGCAACTCATTTTATCGGCATACAAAATGACATTACTGAGCGAATAGAAGCGGATGAGGAACGAAACCACTGGAACAAAATATTCGAGGAATCGGTAAATGAAATTTATATTTTGGATGCGAAGACCCTCCATTTTATGCGCGCCAACCAAGGAGCGCAGAACAACTTGGGATATTCGCTGAAAGAACTGCAAAAGCTGACACCTCTTGACTTGAAGCCCGAATACGATGAGGCTTCCTTTAAGGATTTGCTATCCCCTCTTTATACGGGCAAAGAAGAAAAAATAAGTTTTGAAACCATTCATTTAAGGAAAGATGGCTCCACGTATCCCATCGAAGTCCATTTTCAATTGTCAAGTATTGGTAACAAAAGAGTGATAATTTCCATCATCCTCGATATTACCGATCGTAAGGATTATATGGAAAAGTTGGAACGTACCGTGGCAGAACGTACCAAGCAACTCCGTCAGGCCCTTGAGAAGGAAAAAGAGCTCAATGAACTTAAAACACGTTTCCTTTCTTTGGTTTCCCATGAGTTTAAAACTCCTTTGAGCAGCATTCTTACTTCAACCACCTTGCTCTCTAAGTATACCGAAGGTGAACAACAAAGCAAGAGGGACAAGCATATTTCCACAATTCGTAACAAAATAAAGTATCTCGATAATATTTTGAACGACTTTTTGTCCATCGAGAGACTGGAATCGGGAAAGGTCAAATACAAGCTGGAAGAGTTTCCGTTGAGCAAAATTGTAAACCAGGTTATCTATGATGCAAATTTACTGCTCAAATCGGGCCAGACCATCAATTATCCTGAAGATATTGATGATCTTGTAATTACCTTTGATGAGAAAATATTTGAGCTGATTCTTTCGAATTTAGTCCACAATGCCATAAAATATTCCCCAGAAAATACCGAAATCGACATTCAGGTAACCGAGAATAAAAGAGAACTTGAATTTAAGGTCTGCGATAAAGGAATCGGTATTCCGAAAGAGGAGCAAAAGTTCATTTTCAATAGATATTTTAGGGCAAATAATGCCTTATTGAACCAAGGAACTGGTATAGGCCTCAACATTGTTAAACAACACCTTGAAAATCTTGGAGGAAATATCTCATTTGTTAGTGAAGAGAACAAAGGCACGACGTTTACCGTTGAAATTCCAATAGCCGTACAAGAAAAAGTCAATACATGAAAACCATATTGCTGATTGAAGATGATCTGGCCCTGCGCGAAAACACGGCAGAGTTGTTAGAATTGAGTAACTATTTGGTACACACCGCACCCAATGGCAGGCTGGGTATAAAATTGGCCAAGGAAAAACTCCCCGATATTATTGTTTGTGATATCATGATGCCCGAGGTGGATGGGTATGGGGTATTACAAGAGCTTTCTACAGATGATAACACCAAATCTATCCCCTTTATCTTTCTTTCTGCAAAAACAGAGCACAAAGAGATTAGGAAAGGTATGGATTTAGGAGCCGATGATTATCTTACCAAGCCCTTTGAGGAAGAAGATTTGCTAAGCGCCATTGAAAGTAGATTGGCAAAGGCGGAGATTCTCATGCAAATGACAAAGAATTCCCCTTCCGATGAAGATGAAAGCAGCGGAATGAGGACCCTCAATGAATTAAAGAACTTTTTTGACGACAACGGAGAAATTTTGGAGTTCAATAAGGGTAAGTCCATCTATCAAGAAGGAGACCACTCGAACAAAATCTTTTTGGTTTTAAAAGGGGTGGTCAAATGCCATAAAATGGATGCAGATGGCAAAGAATTGATAACCGAACTGCATCCTGCCGATAATTTTTTGGGATTTACTTCCTTCATAGATAATATCCCTTACCAAGAATCGGCCACAGCGGTCGAACCTACTGAACTTGCGGCTATTTCAAAAACAGACTTAAAGGATGTCCTTGAAAAAAACCACGATGTTTCCTTAGAGCTTATGGAACTGCTATCGGGGAATATTACCGATATCAAAGACCAACTGCTACAAATGGCCTATAGCTCGGTCCGAAAAAAAACAGCTCAAACATTGCTACAGTTTGCCGAAATTTTGGACAAAAGAATAGAAGAGCCCATAAAAATCTCGAGAAGTGACCTTGCCAGCGTGGCCGGAATCGCAACCGAAAGCCTAATCCGCACCCTTTCAGGATTCAAAAAAGAAGGACTTATAGACATTGAAGGAAGGAACATTCGTATTTTACAGCTCGAGGAATTGCAATATGTGAGCTGATTTTTTCAGTTTCATGACTTTGGTCATTATTCTGAACTAAGGTCAGGGCTATTTTTAACCCCGTGGTAAGTTATACGATCAAAAATATATTGGTTCCGGTAGATTTCTCCGAGAACTCCTGGAATGCATTGTGCTATGCTGTAGAACTCTATGGACATATACAATGCAACTTCCACATACTTCATGTTGCCGACTTAAACGAAATGGGTGTTGAAGCTGCCCAACTGTTTTCTGTTCCGCAAAGTCTTACCACCCGAGAAAAAAATGATAAAAACCTAGTTCTATCTGCTTTTTTAGATAGAATAAACCACTCTTTCGACAACAAAAATCATCGCTTTTTTACGCAGTTGGAATATGGTAGCCTAGTGGATGTTGTTAAGAAACAATCTACAGAAAAAAGGATTGACCTTATTGTTATGGGAACCAGGGGTGCAAACACATTGAAAAGTAAGATAATCGGGAGTAACACAGGGGCGATTATTACCCGTATCCGTTGTAACACACTTGTCGTACCAGAGAATGCAAAGTATGAACGTGTTGAGAATGTTACGTTTCCTACGGACTTCAATATTTTTTACAACTCACAAATTCTCAAAAGTTTATCTGACATTATTGAGTTAAATAAAAGTTCGCTCAGTGTGGTACATTTCTCAAATGGCCGACCGGAAGAGAGTTTTAGCAGTGAGCAAAATGAGACCAAATCTTATCTACTGGATTATTTGGACGAAGTTTTTGATGGCCGGTACCATTATAAGGTGGTACGAAATAAAAAAATGATTCAGGCCATTCAAGATTTTGTGAAGGACGAACAAATCGACATGATTGCCATAATTGCCCGTAACTTGAATTTTCTGCAACAGTTGTTTTTCGATTCGCGCGTAGAGCGTATCAGTTTCCATACCACGGTACCCATGTTTGTGATACATGAGTAATTACAAGCACTCCTAAGAATGACTTATGTCATGGTGTAGGTTTTACCATTCAGATATTTTTAATGTCATCCAAATAGGAAGACTATGAAAAAGGTTTTGATACCAACTGATTTTTCGGAAAATGCTGACCATGCCATCGATTATGCGCTAAATCTTTACCGTTGCGAGCGTGCCCATTTTTATTTCTTGCATGCCTATGCTGATGAAGCGTACGATATCGGAAAATCAAAATCAAAAACAGACTTCAATACTTATAGGGATAAGCTCTACGAAGAAACCTTGGCAAAGTTGGAAAAAACCCTAAAGCAAATCAAAGAACCTCTTCCGAACCCTAGTCACCAATATGGCACTGTTGCTGTTTTCGACTCGTTGGTGGATTCCATAAACGACTTTGTTGAAAGTGAGAACATAGACTTGGTCATTATGGGGACCAAAGGGGTTACGGGAAGTGAGAATGTTTCTTTTGGAAGTAATACGGTTCAAGTCTTTAAGTATGTTAAGTGTCCAGTACTGGCCATCCCTGAGAGCTATTCGTACGAAGAACCAAAAAATATTCTCTTCCCTACGGATTATCAACTTCCCTTTAAACGAAGGGAATTGAAGCTACTGAATGACATAGCGGGATTTTTTAAATCCAAGGTCCATTGTATTTATTTCACCAAGTTTGATACGCTGTCACACCGTCAAAATGACAACAAATTATTCTTGGAAGCATCGCTTTCAAGAACTTATCTATCCTTTGGCCAGCAAGATTATGAGAATGTAATTGATGGAATTTCAGAATACCGGAAAAACCATGAAGTAGACATGCTGGTAGTCATAAATTCCCGCAACTCTTTTCTTGAGAATATGTTGTTCACGACCACGGTGGATAAGATCGGCTTAAAGACCGACATTCCACTTTTGGTGATGCAAAATGTATTTCGATAACGCAAAAAAACAGGTCATGAAACAGATTTTGGTGCCAACAGATTTTTCAGAAAACGCATGGAATGCCATAGTATTTGCAAAAAACTTATTCAAGGACCAAGAATGTGTTTTTCATTTTTTACATACGTATACTCCTGCGTTTTATAGGGTTGATTATATAATGGGAGGGCCCGAGTTTAGCGCAATACCTGATAGCGGCGTAGAACGATCATTGGCAGGTCTTGAAAAAACCAAAGAAAAAATAGAACGGCTCTACCCTAATCCAAAACATCGCTATAATACACTGGCATCTTTCAACACACTTACCGATGAAATAAGCGAAGTCACAAAAGAAAGAAACATAGAAGCCATTGTTATGGGAACCCAAGGCGCAACAGGAGCTGTCGAGATTTTTTTGGGCACCAACACGGTTCATGTCCTTAGAAAGGCTAAAATTCCGGTATTGGTTGTTCCCAACGGGTATTCATTTACTGCGGTTAACTCCATCTTGTTCCCAACCGATTATTGGAGTGACTATAAGGTTGAAGAACTCGGGTTTTTGTTGGACTTTGCCCAAGACCAGAAAGCCGAGATTGTGGTTTTTCATGCCAACGAGGAGCACGACCTTACCGAAGCCCAACAAAAGAATAAAATGCTTCTTAGCACCAAGTTGAAAGAAATAAAACATCGGTTTGTATTGGATAGGGACAATCTTATGCCCAATGCGGTCTATAAATACATTAATGATAATAATACGGAGCTCTTGGCCATGATGAACCGAAAACACAACTTTTTTGAACGCCTAATCATCAAACAGCATATAGATGCTTTTGGCTTTCATATCGACATTCCATTTTTGGTCATTCCGGATACTGCTAACGTAAGTAAGTAAAAACCAAGAGCAGAACCCCAGGTTCCTTTATTCAGGCAAACACCTCTTTTTTACTAGGAACACATGGGGCGGCTATTGGAAGGGCGAAACGGAATAAACATGGGATTCGACGAAACATCGGAACCCTTCAGTCTGCATCCGATTCTTTCCAGCTCCCGGTAAACCTTTTTCAGTGTTGCTGGACTGGCATAGGAAATCAATATCTTTCCCGTTTTGGTATCGATATCCAAAATCCTCATATCCATAATTCTACTCAAATTACGAGCAATTGTCATCTCACTTTGGGGAGCACCCTTTTTATGAATTTGAATTAGCGTTTTCATCAGGGAAATCTTTGCAAGTTCAATAATAGGATTAACTGACAATTTGCCAAATGACATTTATCATATTCCTGAGAAAACTTAAGCTTTAAAAACGCCTTATGATATCGATAAGTTCATTTTTTTGCAAAACTCCCGATTGTCGCCATACCGTATTCCCATCCTTAAATAGCAGAAGGGTAGGAACACCTCTCACCTGATATCTTCCAGCAATTGTAGGATTCTTATCCACGTCGATTTTAAAAATCTTGATGTCATCACCCAATTCATCTTTCACTTGTTTTAAAATAGGAGCCAACATCTTGCAAGGGCCACACCAATCTGCATAGAAATCAATTAAAACACGATGGTTTGAGTTGACCATTTTCGAGAAACTTGAATTCATTTCACTGTTCGGTTAAACCAGCAAGATAGAAAAACCAAGGGCGCTTAAAACTGACGGTGGTCATGGTGTAAATTTTACATGGACTCTAATTTTGAAGCCTAGCCTAAAGGCTCAAACTCTTCATCATGAAAAAAATACTATTGCCCACAGATTTTTCCAAAAACGCATATAATGCTATACAATATGCCCTAAAACTCTATAAGGAAGAGCCATGTCTCTTCTACCTTATGCATACATATACCCAACCCGTATACCATACCGAATATATAATGTCTGGCTCCTCTGAAATGGAGCTGGCCGATTTTTTCCAGGACGATATCGAACAACAACTATCCGAGCTTAAAAGTAATTTGGAGCAAGTCTTTGACAACCCAATACACCAATTCGAGGTACGTTGTTCGCAGAATTTGTTGGTGGATGGGGTCTCTGAAATGACAGACGAAAAAGGCATTGACCTGGTCATCATGGGAACCCAGGGTGCTACCGGTGCCAAAGAACTCTTATTCGGAAGCAATACGGCGCATGTACTTAAAAAGGCATCTTGTCCGGTAATTGTTGTGCCTGATGGGTTTGAATTTGAAAATCCCAAGGAAATTCTTTTCCCGACCGATTATGAGATAGTCTATCGAGAAAAGGGGTTGAAGGAGTTTCTCCCCTTGGCCTACGAAAATGTATGCAGAATCAACGTTCTCCACATACTAAAAGGAAAAGACTTAACCGAGATACAAAGGGAAAACAGGCTGCGTCTTGAAAAACTTCTAAAACCCGCTGCCCATGTTTTTCATGAGGTGTCCAACAACGAAATCATTGAAACGATCAATGAATTTCAACGTAAGAACAAGGTCAACTTGTTGGTTATGGTCATGAACAAGCATACATTTTTGGAACAGCTGTTCATCAAACCTGTGATCAAGAAAATAAGTTTAAATCTTAACATCCCATTTATGGTCATCCCATATTTTGAATAAAACCATTGCTATGAAAAAGATATTAGTGCCCACCGATTTTTCCAATGATTCGTACAACGCGCTTCACTATGCGACCCAGTTATTGGCTTCAGAAAACTGCATGTTTTACATTTTGAACGTGTATAATGAAACTGTTTCCTTGCGAACCCAGCGGTTTTTGAGTGAGGGCGGCAAGGTGCTTATTCGCCAATTGGCCGAAGAATCGGAAGAAGGGCTTGCCGAAATCGTGCACCGCATCCGAAGGGACACAGAAAATAAAAACCACAGCTACGAAACCATTTCAAAAAGGGGTGAAATGCTGGAAGGCATAATGTCAAGTGCCAAAGAACTGGATATTGACTTGATCGTAGTGGGCAATAAAGGAAAAACGGGACCAAAAGAAATGTTTTTGGGAGGAAACACCATACGAACAATGAAGACTATAAAAAACTGCCCTATTCTTATGGTGCCCCGAGAAACTGAATTCGCGCCATTAACGGAAATCGCTTTCGCCACTCACTATAAAAGAGACTTTACGGCAAATGTACTCGACCCGCTTCGATACATTGCAAACATGCATAATTCTTCAATAAACATTATTCATGTAGATGAAAAAAAGGAGTTGGACGAGGAGCAAAAGGCGAATAAAATCTTGCTGGAAAAGGAATTGATGGATATTCCATATGAAACACAATGGAGGCCCTATTACAACGAAAAGTCTAAAGTAATCAATGACTTTGTGCAAGACACCAAGGTAAATCTCTTAATTATGATAAATTATGAGCACACCCTTTTGGAGAAGATGGTACGTGAGCCAGTTATTCTCGATATCACTTCACAACTCGATATTCCATTTTTGGTAATTCCAAGCAAAGATTGACAATGCTCATTGTAGACCATCAAGGATGCCCCTAGCTTAGAGTTGGTTAAAAAAATATCATGAACAAGAGAATACTTATACCGACGGATTTTTCCCAAAATGCCTTGAATGCCATTCGATATGGTACAAAGCTCTATGGAAATCTACAATGCGATTTCTATCTGCTCAACGCCTTTCAAGTGAACATGTACACTTTGGACAATATGAGAGTGCCAGAACCTGGTGAGAGCAATTACGAAGCTGCGAAAAGACAATCAGAAGATGGCTTTGCAAAATTGAAGGCGTTCTTGGACATTCAAAATGAAAATCCCAAACATAGCTTTCATACCATCTCTACTTTCAATTCCCTTTTAGAAGCTGTTCGGAACGAAATTGCCAAAAAGGATATCGACATGATAATCATGGGTACAAAGGGAATCACCGGAGCCGATAGTGTAGCCTTTGGTACGAATACCGTGAACATCATGGAAAAAATTACCGAATGTCCTGTGATGGCAGTCCCTGAGAATTATGACTACGTGCCCCCGAAGAAAATTGTTTTTCCAACAGACTACAAAACCGATTTCAAACGGAGGGAACTGAGTTATCTTTTGAATATTGCAAAAATGCACGATTCAAGTATTCATGTGCTACATATCAAAAAAGGAAGGGAACTAACCAAACTCCAAAAGAACAACAAGGCACTTTTGGAGGAAATTCTTCATGGTTCAGATTTTCAGAACCAAAGTCTGACCGATGTGAAAGTCCAAGAGGGAATTTTCTCATTCATTGAAGATGAAAAATGCGAAATGGTCGTCTTTGTCAACCGAAAACATTGGTTTTTTGGTAGTATACTTTCGAACCCACTGGTCAAAAGCCTCGGGTATGATGCGACTGTCCCTATTTTGGAATTAAATGACAACACTTAAATTGGAGCTATGAGAAAAATTGGTATATGGATGGACAAGGAGAAAGCCAAAATTGTGGTCTTGCAGAATGAGGAAGAGCATATGGAAACCATAACTTCAGATATGGAGTTTTATAATCCCAAAGGTGGTTCTAGGTCCAAGACCCGATGGGGTCCACAAGATGTAGTGCAGGATAGTAAGTATTTGGAAAGGGAGAAACATCAGATGCGGGCTTATTTTAAAAAGTTGGTTCCCAAACTAGTGGATGCCGATAAAATTGCCCTTTTCGGTCCTGCCAATACTATTGAAAAATTCAACGCTGAACTTGAAGAAAACCACAAAAACATCTCTGAAAAAATTGAAGCGGTTTCTAAAAAAGACAGCATGACCGACAACCAGATTAAAGCCCTAATGCGCGATTTTTTTGAAGGTAAAGGTCATTGACGTTTCATAATTTTGTTCCGTAAGACAAGTCGCCGGCGTCACCCAACCCAGGAACAATATATCCCCTGTCGGTAAGTCCCTTATCAATAGCAGCAATCCATAGTTCTGTGTCATCAGGAAAAACCTTCTTTGCATAGGCAATCCCCTCTTCAGAAGCAATCACAGAAACAATATGAATCTTATTTGGAACACCATGTGATTTCAAAGCTTCGTAAACATTCTCCAAAGTTTTTCCCGTAGCAAGCATGGGATCGGTCAAAATCAAAGTTTTGCCTTCAAGGGAAGGAGCAGCAAGGTACTTTACAACCACCTCAAAGTCATCTCCCCCATTCGGGTGATGTCGATATGCCGAAATAAAAGCATTTTCAGCATGATCGAAATAATTTAAAAGTCCATGATGCAGTGGCAGACCTGCCCTAAGAACTGAACAAAGCACCAGATTACTCGTGTTGAGCATCATCTTTTTGGTTCCTAATGGGGTTTGAATAACACTCTCTTGAAAATCGAGCGTCTTACTCAACTCATATCCCAGTATTTCTCCGATACGTTCGATGTTTCTTCTAAAACGCATGGAATCCTTCTGAATTTCTTCGTCCCGAATTTCAGCAATAAAGGTGTTCAGTAGGGAGTTGGAATGGTCAAATCGATGGATGGTCATCAAATCTTTTTTTGATAGGTTTTGATAAAACCCTAATTGCAATTTACGCTCTTGGCCTTGAATATACGTAAATAAGGACCAAGTTTAGATATAAGTGGCCTATAGGTCTTTACCCAATTGCTCTTAAAACAGAATGATCACTTCGGTTTGATCAATCAAGGAGAAGGTTGATTCGCATCGAAGTATTTTTCATACTTTTTAAGTTCCTCATTTATCATTTCGATGGCGGATCTACTTGTTTCCGTTGCACCGGATAATCCGTCAACAACCTTATCACCTGTTATGATATTTGACCCATTTTGGTTCAGTCCAAAGGTGTTTCTTTCGAAATTGACTTTACCTCCCACGAACTGATTTTCAAAAGAAGAATAGGACATTGCATCACCATAGCCTTCAGACTCTGCTTTGTGGTCAAACTTTACTTTTTTGATTTCAAGAAAGTTTTGATCAATCAACAATGTACCTCGAATATTTCCGCCGTAACCTCTGCCCTTTACTATCAACACCACATCGCCCGATTCCTTAAATTCAAATATTGGATAAATGTCACCGTCCCCAGATTTTACTTGTTTTTTGTAAATATTGATAGCTTGAAAAACATCAACACTATCAATGGATTCGTTTTTATCAATCGTGAAAAATAATATCTGGTCATTTACTTGAGCG
>NZ_JANQIH010000256.1 GCF_028282265.1 Allomuricauda sp. | reverse complement strand
CTAGAGCAATTTTATCGCCCTTATCTAATCCCAGGGATAACAAGCCGGAAGCTGCTTGTTCCGCCATTTCTACCACTTGATCCGTACTGTAGGAGCGCCATTGGTTATTTGCGTTTCGGGAATTGAGGGCTTTTTCCAGGGGGAACTTCTCTTGCTGATGATAGAGCAAGTCAAATAATCGGGTCATTAAAGTCGTTCATTTCAGTAATAGCTGCCTTAATTTACAAAATTGCAAACTAAGTTACTTTATAACCACTTTGAAACCTTTGGGTTACTCGAACATTAAACTGATAAATTCTGCTACGCAGGCTGGCTTTTCTGAATTTTCGATTTCTGCTGTGCAGTTCCAGGTTATTTTTAACCCTGTTTCTCCATAAGGTTCAACTTCAGCAATACCTCCTGTTATACGAAGACGACTATCCACCACGACAGGACTTGGAAATCGAACTTTGTTCAAACCATAGTTCACACCCATTTGAACTGATTTGACAGTAACCAAATCAGCCAACATTTTTGAAAACAGGGACAAGGATAAGAATCCATGGGCAACAGGCTTTTTAAAAGGAGAGTGCTTTTCGGCTTTTTCAACATCTACGTGTATCCATTGAAAGTCTTGCGTGGCCTTTGCAAAGTCATCAATCATTTCTTGGGTCACCACCAACCAATCCCCTTTTGGAAGTTCTTTGCCTTTCCAGGTTTTGAATTCGTTTAGGTCGGTTACTACCAATTTTGCCATCTTTCTATTTTTATCGTGACGTTCCTCCATCAATGGTTAAGCAAATTCCCGAAACAAATCGTGCCTCATCCGATGCTAAATACAAATAGCCATAAGCAATGTCAATAGGTTGGGCAACCGTCTTTAACGGAATACTGGCGACAATGGCTTTAAAGTGTTCTTCCGGGATTTTCTGCACCATATCTGTCATGGTAAAGCCCGGAGCAATGGCGTTAGCCGTTATCCCGTACTTGCCCAATTCCGTGGTCCAGGTTTTACTCATGGCAATCACCCCGGCCTTGGTGGCGGCGTAATTGGTCTGACCGAAATTACCGCGTAGTCCAACATTTGAAGCTGCGCTTACGATGCGACCGTATGTATTGGCTTTCATGTAGGGTACCACAGCTTGGGTACAAATAAACACCCCTTTTAAGTTCACCGCTATCACTGCATCCCACTCTTCTTCGCTCATTTTTTCCAACGTACGGTCACGGGTGATCCCCGCATTATTTATCAGAATATCGATTTTCCCATGTTCCCTATTGACCCTTTCAAACAGGGATACGATGGCCGCTTTATCGGTGACGGAAACGGAATGGAACTCTGCTTTACCGCCAGCCGCATTAATTCCATTGGCCACTTCTGCTCCCTGAGGAAGCAAATCCACTATGATTACTGTTGCTCCTTCCTTTGCAAACAATTCGGAAATGGCTTGCCCAATGCCCCTGGAACCCCCGGTAACGATGGCTACTTTATCCTTTAGTCTCATATTTTTTAGTTGTAATTGCTCGATGCACGGTGAACGGTGCCCTAATATTTAACATTGAACTTATATCAAACCTTAATTACCAGTTTTCCTTTTGCCCTTCGATTCGCTATCTCCTCCAAGGCTTCTGGGGTTTCAGAAAGCTCGTACACCTTATGAATGTAGGGCTTTAATTTCCCCTGGGCATGCCACTGCATTAACTGCATGCTATTTTCCATATTTGCTTTAGGTTCTTTCATGGCGAAGCTTCCCCAAAAGACCCCCACAATTTCCGCTTCTTTAAGCAGGGGAAGATTCAATGGGATTTTTGGAATATCCCCGGCAGCAAATCCAACAACCAAAAAACGCCCATAGCGTGCTGTGGCCCTCAAGGCAGGTTCGGAATACGAACCCCCAACAGGATCATAAACGAGATCCACACCTTTGCCATCCGTCATTTCTTTTAGCGTACTCTTTAGGTCTTGTTCATTGTAGTTAATGGTTAAATCGGCACCATACCGCCTACAAAGCTCCAATTTCTCATCCGTTGAGGCAGCAGCAATTACTTTCGCTCCCATCAACTTGCCCAATTCAACAGCAGCTAGCCCAACACCCCCTGAGGCACCCAGGACCAAAAGGCTTTCTCCTTCTTTGATTTTACCACGGTCGTGCAAAGCATGATAGGATGTGCCGTACGCCATTAAAAAAGAAGCCGCAGTTTCAAAATCCATTTGTGGCGGTTTTGGAAAACAGGCATTGGCAGGCACCACTACTTCCTCGGCCAGCGCACCATAAGGTACAAATCCGAACACTTCCTGCCCTACTTTCAGATGTTTGACTCCTGCTCCAACCTCCTTTACAACCCCTGCCAAATCACTACCTGGAGTAAATGGCAGATCAGGTTTAAATTGATACAATCCCTGAATGATTAACGTATCAGGAAAATTGAGCCCACATGCTTTCGTGGCTACTACCACCTGTTTTGGTCCGGCGTTTACCGCATCAACATCTTCCAAAACCAGGTTTGAAGGGGGTCCGTAACTTTTACATCGAATTGCTTTCATCTCAATAATTATTTTTCTTGAACCGTATTCCCTGTAATACGTCACTCTGAATTCATTTCAGGGTCTCATCAACTAATGATGCGATGCTGAAACAAGTTCAGCATGACGAAAACCAACCTTTGTCAATCCTCAATTACTTTAAGCACTAATTTCCCCATTTTTTCGCCGCTAAAAAGTCGATTATAGGTTTCCGGGAAGTTTTCAATGCCTTCATACACATCTTCTTTGCTTTTTAGTTTCCCTTGTGCCATCCACATGCCCATTTGTTGTGCCCCCTCGCCATATCGTTTTGCCCAATCAAAAACGACCATGCCTTGCATGGTAGCCCTGTTGACTAAAAGGGAAAGGTAATTACTAGGTCCTTTGATGGCCATTTTGTTGTTGTATTGCGAAATTGCCCCACATATAACGATGCGTGCGTGCATTCGAAGTCGGGACAGGGCAATATCCAAGATCTCACCTCCTACGTTGTCAAAATACACATCTATGCCTTTTGGGCACAATTCCTTAAGTCGGTCACGAACTTTTTCGTTCTTATAGTCAATGGCCCCATCAAAGCCAAGTTCATTTTTGATGTACTTACATTTATCAGGACCGCCCGCTATTCCTACTACGGTACACCCTTTGATTTTCGCGATCTGACCAACAATACTTCCTACGGCGCCAGCAGCGCCTGACACCAAAACCACATCACCTTCCTTAATTTTCCCTACTTCAAGAATTCCGAAATAGGCCGTCATACCCGGCATTCCCAAAGTTCCGATATAGGTTGGCAGCGGTGCTAATTTTGGGTCAACCGGATAGTACCCTTTTCCATCAGTGGCCACATATTGTTGTACCCCACCACTACCGGAAACAAAATCACCTACTTTGAATTTCGGATGGTTGTTCGATTTAATGACCTCACCAACGGAACCGGCGCGCATTACCGAGCCAATGGCCATGGGTTCAATATAGGATTTGGAATCGTTCATCCAACCCCGCATGGCTGGATCCAGTGATATGTAATGGTGCTTAACCAATATTTCCCCATCTTTAGGTTCAGGAATGGGGTTGGAAACTAAATTCCAGGTATCGGCACCAGCTTCCCCAACCGGTCTTTTTACAAATAATAGTTGTTTGTTCATTTTCTTCTTAATCTTTGTTTTTCTTGTTTGTAAAATGCTCTACATAGGCCATCATTTTTGCCCGTATTTCTGGTTTCCACCATAATTCGGCGGCCTGATTCATCGCATTTTTAGGATTGGATTCCAAACTATCCAGAAGTGATTTTCGCAATTTGACCTTGGTGTTCCTTAGAATTTCTTCATCAGCCCTCAAATAGTGCTGCATTTGTTTTTCGGCACGGGGCAAAACGTCTTCCAATGGGAGCAATTCATCTACCAATCCACAAGAAAGCGCTTCTTGACCCTTCAATAGTTTTCCCTCCAAAATATAACGATGCGCCAAACCCTTACCTAGCCAATAGGCATAGCATTCCGCAAGGTCTTGGCTGATCTGAACATTGACCGCCACTTCGTTCAAACCAATGACATAGTTGTCACCTTCGGCCATATACCTATTGTCACAGGTTACAGCCAAAACACAACCCCCTGCCGGGGAATGCCCTGTAACTGCGGCGATAAGTGGCTTTTTAAACCGAAGCATTTCGGTGTAAAGGCTTCCGAAGGCCATAAAGAAATCATCCATTTTGGGTTTATCGTATTGTATGAGTTCCACTAAATCCAATCCCGCTGAGAAGAAGTGTGGTTTCCCCGTAAGTACTACGCCTTTTACTACATCCCTTTTGGTGAGTATTTGGAAGACCTCCCGCAATTCCTGCACCATTTCAAAATTGATCGCATTGGCCTTACCCCTATCCAACTGGACAATGGCGTACTTTTCTTTTTCAATTACTTGTATCGTATTCATAGGCACTAAATCAATGAATTACCACCATCAAGGGTTATGGTCTGTCCCGTAATAAATTTAGAGTTGTCAGAGGCTAGCCAACAAATGGCTTCGGCGATTTCGTTGGCCTGGCCAAACCTTCCCATAGGAATAAACCGTTTTAGTTTCTCACCCATGTCCGGACTGACAGCCAATAATTGATCCAGTAATGCCGATTCGGTAAAACCCGGGCATACTGCATTGATTCGGATGTTCTTACGACCGTATTCCAATGCCGCCGACTTGGTCATCCCCACTACCGCAAATTTACTCGCCGAATAGGAAAGATTGTTACCCGAAGCCTTTAGACCCGCCAGGGATGCCACATTTACGATATTACCGTGACCTTGTTTCATCATCTGCCCCAAGGCGGTTTTCATACAATAAAAGACCCCTGTTTGATTTACCGCAATGACATCATGCCAATCTTCATGGGTATGGTCGGCCGTTCTGGCTTGCTGTCTGCCACCAATACCTGCATTATTGACCATAACATCCAACTGACCATGTTTTTCGATGATTTGATTTACTAAGGCTTCCACCTCATCAAATTGGGTGACATCTGTCCTAACCACACTTGCCTTTCCATCAGCCAGCAATATTTCATCTGCTACCGCTTTTGCATTTTCTTGATTGATATCAGAAACGATTACTCTGGCACCATGTGTCCCAAAAAGCTTGGCCGTAGCCCTGCCAATACCACTTCCGGCACCTGTGACAATAACTATTTTATCTTTTAAATTCATGTTTGTTGAATTGATTTGCAGTGGATTAACCTTGAATCGCTCAAAGCCCGGGCACGTAAATGGGACGGGTATCCCTCTGCAGTGGCCATACCGATGAAATCGGAAAATGAATCATATTGTACCACAATGACGGAATCCCAAAGTTCCTCATCTGTGGGACCAATCAGCATATGTTTGGGTGCGCCAAAGAACAGAACCTTTGCCTTAACCTTTTCCAAAAAAGGAGCTGCAGCAGTTAAATAGGCGCTATAAGCTTCTTTACCGGTTTCCCCAGTTTCTTCCACTACATTTTTATATCTCAAAAGATTCAACATGATAACAGGTTCATTACCAACCTCTTCTTTAAATCTTTGAAACTCATCCGGATTTACATTGATATAAGATTCCATTTAATATAGGTTGTCTATTTTGTTTTTTTGGATGGCCTGCCACGCATTGTTACAGCACAAAGCAGCCGCTTTATTCAAATTTGCAAACTTTGGGTCTTGGGTATGCCCATGCTTGTAGCGATAATAGATCTGTTGGGCAATGACGGCTATTTTGAACAGTCCATACGCATAGTAAAAAACAATATTGTCAACCGAACGACCACTTTTTTCTGCGTACCCTTGAACAATATCACTTCTTGATGGATTACCATCCATTACGGTAGGCGACGGCAACCCCTGTTTCATAAAATCGGCATCGTCAGCCGTTGTCCAATACCCCAAAGAGGTTCCCAGGTCCATTAAGGGGTCACCCAGGGTACACATTTCCCAATCAAGAATAGCAGCAATGTTCAACCAACGATCATCCGTGAAAACGACATTGTCGTATTTGAAATCGTTGTGAATTAAGGTATGGTCGTGGCTAGCCGGTTGATTTTGATGCATCCAGGACATCACTTTTTCTGCTGCCGGGACATCATCTGTTGCCGCAGCCAGATATTGCTTGCCCCAATTGGTCACCTGGCGGGATACATAGCCTTCAGGTCTTCCTAAATCTTCAAGTCCTGCATGTTTATAGTCGATGGAATGAAACTCCACAAAAGTGTCCAACCAAGTATTTGAGATGGTCTTGAACTCTTGTGGTGAAACACCCTTCTTATGGGCTGCTCTGGCGGTAAGGATTTCACCTTGCACTTTTTCCATGATGTAAAAAGAAGCGCCTATCACCTCAGTGTCTTCGCAAAAAGTATAGGTTTTAGGAGCTTTGTCAAAAACTGAGTTCAGACGAGACAGCACCTTGTATTCCCTTCCCATGTCATGGCCACGTTTTGGGGCGGCAAAAGGAGGTCTTCGTAACACATATTCTTTGTTTTCAATTTTGATGAGATAGGTCAGATTGGAATAGCCGTTGGAAAATTGGCTTACTTCAAGTTTGCTATCGGTATTTTGAATCAGTTCTTTTTGTTGAAGAAATGATTTTAGGTTTTTAGCATGTAACTCCTCACCTTCCCGAACCGGTCTTGTTGGATTGGCAGTCATGAAGATCGGGTGTATTTCTTAATGATGCTCTTACCTAATTGACTCATGTGTACCTCATCCGGGCCATCGGCCAATCGGAGCATTCGAGCGGCAGCATAAAAATGTGCGAGAGGTGTATCGTTACAGACACCCTTTCCTCCCAAAATCTGAATAGCTCGGTCGATAACCGCAAGAGCCATATTGGGTGCTACTATTTTGATCATGGCAATTAGATCTTTGGCTTCCTTGTTCCCCACACGGTCCATTTTGTCGGCGGCAGACAATACCAACAATCGGGTTTGTTCAATCTCACAGGCTGATTTGGCTATAGCCTGACGCACGCTACTAAAGGTATCCAAAGTGCGTCCAAATGGTTTGCGATCGATAGTTCGTTGGGCCATAATTTCCAGGGAGCGCTGGGCCATGCCTATCAATCGCATACAATGGTGAATACGACCCGGCCCCAAACGACCTTGGGCAATTTCAAATCCACGGCCTTCGCCCAACAACAAATTCCCTTTTGGTACCCGAACATTGGTCATCTGAATTTCGGCGTGACCCTCCGGAGAATCGTTGTATCCAAAAACAGGAAGTGGCCGAAGTACCTCGAGACCAGGAGTGTCTATAGGCACCAAAATCATGCTCTGTTGCTGATGTCTTGGAGCATCGAAATCAGTTTTTCCCATGACAATCGTCAACTTACAATTGGGGTCCATAGCCCCTGAAGACCACCATTTGCGGCCATTGATGATGTACTCATCACCATCGGCTACAATCGAGGTTTCAATATTGGTTGCATCAGAAGAGGCTACCTCAGGTTCCGTCATTAAAAATGCCGAACGAATTTTTCCATCCAATAACGGTCTCAACCATTCTTCCTGCTGTTCGGGCGTGCCGTATTTGGCCAATACCTCCATGTTTCCAGTATCAGGAGCACTGCAGTTGAAGATTTCAGAGGACCATAGAATTCGACCCATTAGTTCCGCCAATGGAGCGTATTCCAGGTTGCTCAGTCCCGGACTGAATTTCCCATAAGCTTTTGGCAAGAATAGATTCCATAAACCTTCGGCTCTTGCCTTATGTTTTAAGTCTTCAGTTCCTGGCCACCGTTTCCAGCTGTTTTCCGGATTCGCATGAAAAGCATTCACCTCTTCCTCAATAGGTTGAATATGTTCAGCAATGAACTCTTGTAGTTTTTTTTGAAGTTTTAGCGACTTTTCACTGTATTCGAAATTCATAAAGTGCAATTATTTGGATTCCCGCCTATACTTCGACTTGGCTTAGCACAAGTGCGGGAATGACAATATTGATTAACCGGAAATTAAATACCCCCCATCTGCGGTATAGACTCCACCTGTCATATAAGATCCGGCATCAGATGCCAATAACATCACCAATCCGGCCATCTCGTCGGGTTCTGCCATGCGTTTTAGTGGAATTGTGCTGGTGTACATCCCTAAGGTCTTTTCATCACTCCACAGGGCTTGGCTGAATTTGGTCTTTATCAATCCGGGGCATACCACATTGGAGCGGATACCGTATTTCCCCCACTCCTTTGCCTGGTTTTTGGTCAACATGATCAAAGCCGCCTTGGTCATGCTATACAGCCCTAAACGAAAACCAGGGTGCACGCCTTCTACCGAAGCAATGTTGATGATACTTCCTCCCCCGTCTTTCATATGTGGCTGCACCAAATTCGACAACAGCCAGGGAGCTTTGACATTTACCTCCATAATTTTGTCAAAAACTTCCTCACCTGCCGCTTCCAGAGGACCGTAAAAGGGGTTAATGGCTGCGTTGTTCACAAGGACATCAATTTGGCCATATTCAGACAGGGTTTTTTGAACAAGGTTCTTTCGCTGCTCCGAATCACCAATGTGGCAGGCAATACCGATAGCTTCCAAGCCTTTAGATCTAAATTCCTTAGCAACGGCTTCTACCGCTTCTTGCTTTCGACTACTGATGACCACTTTGGCGCCATTTTCGGCTAGGCCTTGGGCAATGGATAACCCTATACCCTTACTGGAACCCGTAACAATGGCCACTTTTCCCGTAAGGTCGAATTTTGATGTTATTTCACTCATCTAGGCAAAAATCTTTTTATCCGTATTTAAGGTTAAGGTTTCCTGATTCATCAAAACTTCGGCAAGTCCCTGGGTTTTGGGCAGCTCATATTTAAAATAAAATCGCATAGCATGAATTTTACTTTCATAAAACTCGGTTGAATTTGAGCTAGTACCCGTAACCAAAGCTTCTTGCGACTTGATCGCGATTTCAAGCCACTGCCAACCTATGACTATGGTGCCGAAAAACTCCATAAAAGGAGTAGCATCGGCCAGAAAACGTTGATAGTCGCCCTGCATAGCAAACGTTATAAGAGACTGGAGTACCTTTTGTGTTAGCTCCAATTTCTCCCCTAGTTTTTGGGCATATGGCGCTAGTGCTTCATAGGTCATCGCCCTTGTAATGGACTGTTTTATCTCCTCCGACAATAAAGAAAGTGCCTCGCCATTTTCCATGGTTATCTTTCTTCCTAATAAGTCTTGAGACTGGATGCCGGTGGTACCTTCATAAATAGCAGAGATCCTGATATCCCGAAAGTATTGCTGCAGTATGTAATCAGAGCAAAAACCATATCCTCCAAGTACCTGCACCCCATTATTGACCGAAGTGATTCCCATCTCTGATGGATATGTTTTTACCACCGGAGTCAATATTTCCAATAACAATTTGTTCCGTCTCCTCTCTTCTTCGCTTGCTGCGGATACGGATAGATCGTGATATTTAGAGGTTAAGAAAACCAGGCTAAGGGAACCTTCGGAAACTACTTTTTGTAGCAATAACATTCGGCGTACATCCGGGTGGTTGATAATCAGCGTTTGCTCCTGGGAAACGTCTTTCTTCCCGGTTCGCTGCAATTCCCGGCCTTGTGGCCGTTCATGAGCATATTGTAATGAAGCATGATAGGCCGCAGTAGCGATCGCTGCTGCTCCCCTCCCAACAGCGATTCTGGCCCCATTCATCATTAAAAACATATATTTCAGACCTTGGTTAGGTTCACCCACCAACCAACCGGTACAATCGGCTTTATCTCCAAAGAACAAGTGTGTGGTGCAATAGCCTTTTTGTCCCATTTTCTGGAAATCAGCCACGGTGGTTACATCATTGGATTCCAAGGAACCATCGCCAACAGGTCGATTTTTGGGCACTACAAAAAGGGAAATGCCTTTTGTTCCTGCCGGGGCGCCCTTTATTCTCGCCAGCACCAAATGCACAATATTTTCGGCTCCCTGATAGTCCCCTCCTGAGATGAATATCTTTTGACCATGGATTTTATAGGCATCCCCATCCGGAGTGGCCGAAGTTACAATGTCGGACAAGGAACTGCCGGCCTGTGGTTCGGTCAAACACATGGTGCCACCCCACTGCCCGGAAATCATTTTTGGAACAAAGATCTGATTGAGCATTTCATTTCCAAAGTGTACTATGAGTTCAGCAGCACCAAACGTTAAACCAACATACCCTGGCATGTGATTGTTAGCGGCCTCCTGAATAAAAGCTGAGGCGTTGATAGCCATCGTGGGCATCTGCAGACCACCGATCTCATAAGGGAATGGAGCGCCAATAAAGCCCATCTCCCCGGCCAGCTTCATATAATTCCTAATCTGGGGATGTACCACAATTTCACCATCCTTAAAATGGGCAGGGCGTTCATCCATCTCTTTGAAATAAGGAAACATCTCTTTATCTGCAAAATCTTTTACCGAATCAACATATAAATCAATAGCCTCTTCATCATATTCTGAAAAGTGTTCTTGCTCAAGTACTTCTTTTAATTCATGAACCTGGAAGAGAAGAAATTTCAGGGTTTCGATGTCTACATATTGCTTTTCCATAGTCTTTTTTTGAATGACTTGAAGGTATTACTATTTCCTGCCAAACCCATTAAACTGGTATAATAAAACGGGGGTGAAAACAAGAAAACAT
>NZ_JANQIH010000252.1 GCF_028282265.1 Allomuricauda sp. | reverse complement strand
ACATCTTTGCAGCATCAATCAATCAAAAAAGTTCTAATCACAAACATCAATCAAAAAACGAACAGTCATGAATCAACTTTCCAAATTTTTGGCCGCGCTGCTTCTTAAACTGATACTATTGCTGCTTCTACTTACTGGAAACAGTGCGGAAGCACAAAGGCGAAGTACCTCGGTCAATGTTCAAGACAATGGGAAGACCACCGTTTCCGTCCGTAACCCTTTCGGCAGTAATTTTCAAGTGGAATATCGTGGGGATATCAAACTCTCCGATGATGATACTGATATTGTGTCAATTTCCCGGGGAGGGTATATGGAAATCAAAAGATCAGCTTTTGGTAGTCGAAGAAGGATTTTTATTGAACCCAATGATTCTGGCCAACTCATCAAAAAATACTACGTAGGTGGTTCTCAAAAGAGTTTTGATCCCGAAGGGAAGAAATGGTTGGCTGAAATCTTGCTTGAGGTCGTTCGAACAACGACTCTGGGCTCTGAACAAAGAGTGAACCGTATTTACAAAAAAAGGGGTACGCATGGTGTACTTAGGGAGGTAGACATCATGGAAAGCAATCATGTAAAAGCCCGCTATATTAAACTCTTATTAAAGAAAGACCTAAAAAACGCCGATGTAATATCAACACTTCATGCCATAGGGGATGGGATTGACTCCGACCATCACAGGGCAGATATTCTTAAAGGCAACACTTCTAAATTTTTGAATACCGAAGGTAGTACAACAGCTTTCATTTATGCAGCCTCAGAAATAAATTCGGACCATCATAAGGCCGAGGTTTTGAAAAAATCCATGAGGGATGGAAGCATTAAAGGCAATCAATTGAAAACGTTGTTCATCATTGCAAGGGATATTGATTCAGACCATCACAAATCAAGTGTATTGCAGACCGCCTTAAAGGACCATTCCCTATCATCGGAGAACTTGAAAGTTCTTACCGGCACAGCTAAAGGAATTGATTCGGACCATCATAGGGCAGAGGTGTTGAAGGCCGCCCTAAATCAGGAGAACCTTCCCCCCAGCAGTGTCCATACTTTTATAAGTGCCCTCGACGGGGTAAGCTCGGATTATCACCGGGCCAGTGTTCTTTTAAAATCCGTAGGCGGGGATATGGATGCCTCAACCATTTCCCATGTTTTAAAAGCCGTTTCAAGGATGGATTCGGACAGTCACCAAGCCAATGTGCTAAAGAAGTTATTGCAAGAACATAAACTATCTTCCGGAAATGTCGATGATTTGATTACAGCTTTGGACAGAATCAATTCAGACAGTCAAAAGGCGGATGTTTATAAATATGTGGCAAAATCAAGCTATCCCGATTCAGAATTAATCAAACTAATCAAATCCACAAAGAGTATCAATTCTGATTACCACATGGCCGTATCTTTGCTACGTTTTTCCACAGCAGTAAAATCCGCTGGTTCTGATGTAAAGGAAGCTTATCGTCAGACATGCAATTCGCTTTCATCAGATTCCCATTATCGAAGAGCCATTAACGGAGTTCAATAGACCTTAAATCCCGCTACCAAAAACTCATTCCAAAACAAATATGAGTATTTTGGCAGTATGGATAGGACGCTCGATTTTTTTAATAACCGACCAATCATGAGAAAGAATCTCATTAAAATAGCCTTGGGTCTAATTGTGGGTATCTTGTTTTATGGTTTCCACAACTTCCGCGGCAATCTCGGGTTTTTGGAGTTGTTATTGAGCGGCCTCCTAGGGGTTGTCGTAAGCTTTGCTTTTAGTTTTGTCAATCGGTTTTTGAACAAATATATCAGATGGAAACAACAAACAGGGCTTCGTCTTTTAAGCGGTATCGTCCTAAACATGGCCATAGGTTGGTTGGTGGTTCACTTCGCCCTAACAGGGTATGGATATTTGACTCCGAGTTATGACCTGTTCTCAAAGATTGATGGTATGCATCTTAAGGTTGGTGTTCTCCTTTTCTGTATTGTGCTCATTTATAACATCATCTATTTCGCTTTCTATTCCTATAAACAGTACGATAAGGGCCAAGTAATGGAAATAAGGTTAAAGCGTAAACAAACCGAATTGCAATTAGCAGCCTTGAAATCACAAATAAGTCCACATTTTCTTTTCAACTGTCTAAATTCCTTGTCAGCACTTTTCCAAAAGGATGTTGATAGGGCAGAGCGTTTTATTAGGGCCCTTGCCGACTCGTATGATTATACGCTGAAGTCTTATACCGATGCACTTGTAACCGTTCAGGATGAACTAAACTTTGTGGAGTCATATGCCTTTCTCATGACAACTCGTTTTGATGGGCAAATATTCTTATCATATGATTTACCGGAAGAAGTGCTCAAGAGTAAAATTCCTCCTTTGACACTTCAAATGTTGGTTGAAAATGCCATTAAGCACAATGTTACTGATGCGGATGAGCCCTTAAGAATTCAAATACAACAAAAGAACGGAGCCATATGGGTAATCAATAACAAAACCAAAAGCAGAGCGGCAACAAAGTCGTTGAACATTGGTTTGGGCAACATAGCATCGCGATATCAACTTTTGGCACAAGAAGAAGTTGAGGTACTAAACGATTCTAATTTCACCGTAAAACTTCCAGTACTATCATGAAAAGGCTATTTGTTCACCACCCCTTATTTCGGCTTTTGACTCCATTGTTCAGTGGAAGCTTGGTGTACTTGCTCATACTCTTGATCAACAATACGATTTCGGATTTAAGAGAAAATTTTTTTGGCCAAGAGCTTTATGTATGTATTGGGCTGGCTTATTTGATTCAAGAACTGGCACGTCTTTCTCTTGTGGTTTTTAGAAAGTTAAAACATCCAAAATCTTTTTTGGCAAGATTGATTCTTCAAGTATTTGCGATGTTGCTAGTTACCGTGGTCATGGTAAGTTTTTCAATGTATTTATATTTTTCCAAAGTACTTTTATATGCCCCCAATCAGACAGAACTGCTCATTTTCAACAGTATTTTTTGTGTGATTTCAATGATATATGTGCTTTTATACATAAGTCATCAATTTCTGTACAAAACCAATTCGGAAAAACTAAGGAAAGAGGAATGGGCCAAGCTTAAGACAGAGGAGGATTTCATAAACTTCAAACAGGATATTAATCCGACTTTGCTCTTTGAATCTTTGGAAGGCATCATGGTCGTTATGAAGCGCGATCCTGAATTGGCAGAAGAACTTACCGATAATTTCGCTTCAATTTATCGCTATTTGCTATCAAACAAGAAAACCGAAGTGGTACCCTTGGAGAAGGAACTTGAAGTGTTGGAAGAATTCCTTCGTATTCAACATTTTTTGGCATACACGAAAATAGTTCTAGCACCGACACAGATATCAAACACTTGGATAGTTCCAGGAACATTACTGACGTTATCAGAAGAAATTATGCGTACCACCATTCCTTCCAAAAAAAATGAAATTACCTTGGAACTCATAGAGGACAAAGATATATTTAAGATTAAATATAAACATCAAGAAAAACTATCTAAAAGCTTACAAATCAATTCCTTGAAAAGATTAATTAACCATTACAGATATTACTCGAAAGTTCCCTTAAAAATAAGTCATGAAGACGAATTCAAAATTGTTGAATTCCCAAAACTACAGGTATTATGAAGGTTGTAATTGTTGAGGATGAACCGTTAGCTGCTGAGAAACTTGAGCGTTACCTCTTGAAGTACAGCAAGGCCATGGAGATTCTCGCCATATTGCCCTCTCTTGAGAAATCCATTCCTTGGATAAATGAAAATCAGCATTCCGTTGACTTGTTCTTTATGGATGTTCAGCTTTCTGATGGATTGAGCTTCGAAATATTTTCAAAAATATCGGTAAAAAAGCCTGTTATATTCACAACGGCCTTTGATGAATTTGCTATAGATGCCTTTCAAGTGAACAGTATTGATTATTTGCTCAAACCGGTCAAGTTTACCGATTTGACCCGTGCACTTCAGAAGCTGGATACGCTTAAGGCCCAGTTCTCAAATCCCATAAAAATTGAACCCATTGTAAATCAAATGAGCCAAAAAACATATAAAGACCGCTTTTTGGTTCAGATGGGCAATCACTTGAATTCCATATTGGTCAATGCCATTCATGTTTTTTACGCCGAAGGCAGGGACGCCTATCTTATTGCCGAAAATGGTAAACGATATATGGTGGAATATACCCTTGAGACTTTGGAAGAATTGTTAAATCCCAAGCATTTCTTTAGGGTGAATCGTAGTTTTTTGGTTCATATCAATGCAATTTCTGATGTTATGGTATACTCTAACCGAAGGTTAAAACTTTCCTTAAAATCAAAATTGGAAAAAGAGGTTGTGGTAAGTCGCGAAAAAGTAGGGGAGTTCAAAAGGTGGTTCGAAGGATTGGATTGAGTTACTTCCATTTTTCCTGTAATTCCTTCAAAGCTCTATTAAGGCTTCTGGCGGTAATTCCGATATAGTTGGCGATATCCTTCTTCGGTAGGACATCTATGAACTCAGGGAACGATTCCTTTAATCGAATCAGGTTGTCCTCGATAGGGTAGGAATGTTGGTAGGAATGTCTTGGAGCTTTATATCGAATCTTATCCGCAAGGGCATTCATAATAATTTGATTGAATCGCGAATCTGTCTCCAATAAGTGATTGAAGACCCCGTGAGAAAAAGTAAAAACTTCAAGTTTTGAAACTGCCGACACGGAGCAGATGGTATATTTTTCGCTGAAAACTTCAAGTTCACCAAATTCCATACCTTCCCCCAAAAACTCTTGTATAAATTCCTTGCCGTTTTCATCGGTGATAAAACACTTGGCAATACCCTTTTTGATAACATAGACTGTGTTATATCTCCTGTCCTGTTCCAAAATCAATTCCTTCGCTTTAAATGCCATGTTCCCAATAGAAACGGAACTTCGTTTTTGAATCGAATGGATATACTCTAAGAGCTCGTTATTCGTGCGTATCATTTTCTAAGTGGGACAAATGTCCTTTTAAAGAAACAGGGGAAAACATTCCTTTGTTCTGGACAAGGTAGAGAATCGAAACGATGATAACAACAAGAAAAACCCAAACCGCGGCAAAGCCCAAAATGTATGGTTCCAGGTTCATTTTGGTGTGTTTGGGGTCGCTTTTCTTTTCGGCGAGTTATAATATGCTGATTCCTGAGCTACCGGCCTATCTCACAAGCATGGGAGGAGCCGAATATATCGGGTTAATTATTGCATTGTTTACTTTGACCGCCGGGGTTTCTAGGCCGTTCAGTGGGAAACTGACGGATACTATAGGGCGAAGGCCGGTCATGATTTTTGGCGCTTTCGTCTGCGTACTATGTGGATTCCTTTACCCAATTTTGACGACTGTTTTGGGGTTTCTGCTTCTTCGTTTGGTTCATGGTTTCTCCACCGGATTTACCCCAACTGCCACCTCAACCTATGTTTCGGATATTGTACCTCAAGAGCGCTTAGGTGAAGCCATGGGAATTCAAGGTATTGCCTTTAGTACAGGCTTGGCGCTCGGACCCGCGCTGGGAAGCTGGATCAAACTTTATTTTTCATATCAGGTATTGTTTATCAGTTCATCAGGTATGGCTTTGCTGGCCTTGGTGTTGATATTTAATCTCGGAGAGACGCTCCCAAGAAAAAAGAAATTCCGGTTGAACTCCCTCAAAATCACGAAGGATGAAATCATCTCGCGAGAGGCGATTCCAGCAGGTATTGTCACTTTGTTGTCCTACATGGCATTTGGGGTGGTGCTTACTTTGATTCCGGACTGGAGTGAATATGTCGGTCTGGCCAATAAAGGGACTTTTTTCATTGTTTTTACCATTTCTTCGCTTTTTGTTCGTTTTACGGCGGGAAGTTTTTCAGACAAATATGGGCGGTTGGTGGTTATCGCTATTGGGCTAATTGTTCTAATGATTTCCACTTTCCTTATGGGTTATTTTAAGACGGCTAACGGATTGTTATGGTCTGCAACCTTATATGGATTTGCTATGGGGATTCTCTCGCCAGCAATCAATGCATGGACCATAGATCTAAGTAAACCCGAAGAAAAAGGTAGGGCCATTGCCACCATGTACATTGCTTTGGAAGCCGGAATTGGTTTTGGTGCACTGGCGTCAGGATGGTACTATGGAGGAGAACTTACCAACGTTCCCATAGTCATGTATGTTTGCACCGGAATGGCATTTATTGCTTTGTGCTATATTGCTTTGCGAAGAAAAAAACAAATTGACTAAATTTAAATGAAAGGATTTAGTAATTTCTATTGCATCATTTCTGAAGTACTTCGTCTTAGATGGATTAAAGAAGTAAGACTAGAACATGGAACAAGAAATCACAGCGTATTACGGACCGCTTTTAGGATTCATTAAAAAAAGGGTGCATTCCCAAACCGATGCCGAGGATTTGACCCAAGAGGTCTTTCTAAAACTTAGCAAATCTTCCATATCTGAAATTTCCAATGTGAAAAGTTGGGTGTATACCATCGCCAAGAACAGTATTATCGACCACTATCGAAAAAAAAGAGTGGAGTTACAGGATTTGGAAGACAAACTTCATGCGGAATCCGAAACGGATGAGGCTATTATCCACGAATTGAGTGCCTGCATACTTCCTTTTATAGAAGAACTGCCTAAAGAGTATCGTAAGCTATTGAAAATGTCGGAGATAGATGGAATCAGTCAAAAAGCTATCGCCGCCTCCCTCAATATGAATTATGTAACGGTCAGGTCCAAAATACAACGCGGCAGACAACGACTTCAAGCCCTTTTTTTAGAATGTTGTACTGTGGAGAAGGGAGGAAGAGGCTCTATTGTGGGATACATCAAAAAGGATAATTGTTGCTAAAATAAATACTGCATCATTCTTTGGGATTTACGTCTTTGAATCTGTAAATCTTAAAAATGATACTATGCAAAATCATAGACTTTCCATCCTTGGAGCACTTATTTTAGTACTATTCCTTTCTTTTCCACCATCGCTTAAGGCTCAGGAGGCTTGTGTTGGTAAGCAGTCAAGTGAGGAAACCACACCGGGATGCCAACCTTCAAGCTGTAGAGGACAGCAGACGAAATTCAAGGAAGCTAAAGTAATTTCAGATTTAAGGAATGAGTTGGTACATCTCAAATCCAGACTTCAGCAAGAAAAACCTTCCTTAAAGGTAAGTTCGGGTTCCAATTTGATAGGAGAAACAGATGAAGAGAGCTTAAAATTGATTTTTGACGAAGTTCAATTTTTACAGGACGCAGTAAGCGAAAATCTCAATCTTAATTTGGGGAAATTGGAGTATTCGTTAAACGCTGCCAAGACGGTACAGAAACTTAGGGAACGTATTGAAGAATTAACCAAGCTGCTTTAACCATTTCATGTTGTTTCGCAAAATAGTAAGCCTGATTTTATTGCTGAGCTTTGTTGTGGTGATAATCTCAGGCATTTATTTGTTTTTTTTCGATTACTCCCAAACGTTCACAACGCTTCATACCGTTTTTGGACTAACCTTAATGATATCTGTACTGCTCCACCTGAAGAATAACTCGCGTTCCATCCTGAAGTATCTTGGCTGGAGAAGATTCCCGATAATCGCGTTAATTTTCATAGGATTTTTTCTAATGGCTTTCTACGAGCTTCCTCCGATTAGTTCTTTTATGGATTTTGGTGCTAGGCAAAAGGCTACTTCTGGCAAGAAAGACTTGACCCAAACCTATGAATCCATAACCTTGAAAGGTCAGGGAGCGATTGAGCTGTCATTCGACCTAAAGGCCGGCGAGTTCTATTGGTATCCACAAATGGCCGTTTGGATGGAAGACATGATGGGGAATCACGTGGAAACTCTTTATGTTACCAATGCCACGGCCAAAGGTCTTTTCTTCGGAGGCAGGTCTAAAGAAAACTTTAAGGAGTTCGACCGTGAATCAAATCAAAATGGAGAGTATCGAAGGGTAAATGCCCTCCCTGTTTGGTCCCATAAAAGAGGAATAACATATACTGATGGAATGTATGTTCCGACCCGGGAACAACCATTGCCCGAAGCCATTTCGGGCGCAACGCCTTCCCAAAATTTTTATTTGACGACCGCTACGGATTTCAAAAAGCCTTTTGTTCTTCGAATGGAAATTAATGTTGCCTTTGATGACAATGAATATTATTCAGAATTCGATTTCCCAGAGGACGAAGTCTTTCATAGCGGCACGGGACAGTTGGGACAACCCTCTTTAGTTTACGAAGCTAAGATTGATTTTTCCAAATCAAATCAATATGTTGTCATGCAGCTTATAGGCAGAGGACATCATTCAGGCAAAACAGGAGAAATCTTTGACGATTTGCAAACGCTGACTTCCGCAAAGCAGATTGCCGAGCGGGTGGTGGTCGGAATAAATAGAAGGTAGGAGGAAAATCTTTCCTAAACGTTAAAATCCTTGAATTCCTGAAGGTTGATGCCTATATTCTTTTCAATAAAAAAAGAGATCATGAAGAAGAGGCTTTTACAAATTGGCATGTTGATTCTACTTGTTGGGTGCAGCTCAACAAAAAACACTAAATATACGCTGGAAGAGAAGCAAGAGTTCGATGAATTGATCAACTCTAAATCATTTGAATTTGTAGCGAACTGGGCTAGGCCTTTGACCACTGCGGCGCACAACAGTGTTATTTCCTCAGGACTTTTGCTCCCTGGAAGCACACCAAATAACATAGATTTGACGGGAAATGCGAACTATTTCCGAATGGTAGGGGATAGTGTGTATGCCTATTTCCCTTATTATGGCGAGCGTCAAATGGGAGCGGTATATCCCGGTACGGATAATGCTATTCATTTTGAAGGGATACCAAAAAACTTTTCTCTAAAGAAAAGCGAAAAAGGATACAAATGCTTCTTTACTATCAATGATAAAACTGAAACCTATCAAATAAATGCGGAATGGTACCCATCAAAAACGGGTAACATCAACATTAATAGCTCTCAGCGTTTCCCTATTGCATATTCTGGTCGGGTTGAGGAGTATTCCAAAGAGGAATAATTGACCAAAATTTCGACTAATTACCTTCATTCTTCAAGAATTAAAAATGCTTGAAGGAAAGGTGTTAATTTTATATTAACCGATTCTTTTGTTTAAGATTTTATCTTACTTTCATGAACAAAATTGAGCTTTATGAAAATTTCGGCGATGGGCATGGTGGCCTTTACCACATTATTATTGGTTGTCTTGGTTTTAATGTCCGGTTTGAACTTCCCCTTTCACTGGTTGTTCTATGCTACCTTGTTTGGGCAAATAGCGCTTATCTATATGGTCTACAAGGTGCTCACGGACAATTATGAAACCGATAAGACCTTCGAAGATTTTTATGAAGACCACCCTATTGATAGAGCGGACAAGTGATATCACAATTATCTTATTATTTTTAACGACTTAACTCAAAAAATACATTTTGAAACTTACTAAAATAGGTGTTGCCGTCTTGTTATTGGTAATCATGTCCTGCAATGGGAAAAAAGAAAAGAAGATAGCAGAGACAGAACAAGTGGCGGATGAACCAACCGGCACCAGCTTGCCTTTAAATCGCCTTAGTTTACCAGAAGGATTTAAAATATCGGTTTTCGCAGAGGGGGTCGATGGGGCCCGTTCCATGGCCATGGGTGATGATGGAACTCTGTTTGTTGGCACCCGAAATGAAAATAAGGTCTATGCCATTAAAGACGATAATGGTGATTACAATGCAGACCAAATAGAAGTAATTGACAATACACTAGAAGTCCCAAATGGGATTGCTTTCAAAGATGGTGACCTTTATGTTGCTGAGGTAAACCGCTTGCTGAAATATTCAAATATTGAACAAAATTTAGAAAACCCTCCGACACCTGAAATCATTTATGATGACTATCCCACAGAGTTCCATCATGGTTGGAAATACATTGCTTTCGGTCCTGATGGAAAATTATATGTTCCTGTTGGAGCTCCCTGCAACATCTGCGAAAGTAGTGCGGAAGATGAACGATACGCGACCATAACACGCATGGATCCAGATGGAAGCAATCGCGAGATTTATGCCAAAGGTGTTCGCAATACAGTGGGATTCACTTGGCATCCCGAGACAGGTGATATGTGGTTTACCGATAATGGGAGGGATATGATGGGAGATGATATACCACCCTGTGAACTTAACATGATTTCCAATAAGGGACAACACTTTGGTTATCCCTATTGTCATGGGGGTACGGTAAAAGACCCTGAATTTGGTGACCAATTCCCTTGCACTGACTTCGTTCCGCCCGTTCAGCCTCTTGGCGCCCATGTAGCACCTTTGGCGGTTAAGTTCTATCGTGGAAATATGTTCCCCGAGAAATACCAACAATATGCCTTTATCGCAGAACATGGTTCTTGGAATCGCTCCAAAAAAGTCGGATATCGCATTTCCTTGGTAAAACTGGAAGGTAACCAAGCAACAAGCTATGAAACCTTTATTGATGGCTGGTTGGATGATGATACCCAGGAGCAATTTGGCCGTCCCGTGGATATCTTATTTCTGGATGACGGTTCAATGTTCATTTCAGACGATTACGGTGATGCCATATACCGGGTGTGGTACGAAGGCTGATTCACATTTTGATTTCTACGTTTCCAAAACAATGATGAGATAAACTTCACTATTCTTTTGTGATCATAGTTTTGTATCTTACTTAAGGTGCTAGGCTATTTAATTATGAACAGAAAATTGACCTGCGCCATTTGCTCAATGTTAACAACTTTGATGCTAATGGGCCAAACTGCCTATGAAGCCCAAAGAAAGCAAATGGTAAGAACACAAATAAAGGCTAGGGGAATTTCACATTCGACAACGCTGACTGCTATGTTGAATGTACCGAGACATCAATTTGTTCCTGAACAACAGAAGCCATTAGCATATTCAGATAGGCCTTTGCCAATCGGAAAGGGGCAAACCATTTCCCAGCCTTATATCGTTGCCTATATGACCCAGGCTCTCAAGCCTAAGCGTACCGACAGGGTTTTGGAAATTGGAACCGGTTCAGGATATCAAGCCGCGGTGCTTTCCGAAATTGTAGATACGGTTTATACCATGGAAATTGTTAAAGAATTGGCGTTTGATTCGGATAAACGACTTAAACAATTGGGGTATAACAACATATTGGTAAGACATGGAGATGGTTATAATGGTTGGCCAGAAAAAGCTCCTTTTGATGCCATAATGGTAACTGCAGGAGCCGAGACTATCCCTCAGCCACTATTAGATCAGTTAAAAATAGGAGGGAGGATGATAATCCCAGTTGGACCGCATAATTCGGTTCGACAACTGGTTTCGATAATCAAAAAGAAAGATAGGCTTATCAAAAAGAATGTGATGCCGGTTCGGTTCGTTCCATTCACGAGAGATAAAAACCAAAAAAAGGATTGAACCGGATTACAAAATGGGGAAATCACAATCCATAGGATGGCTTACGGCTACGGCTATAGTCATCGCCAATATGATTGGCGCCGGTATTTTTACAAGTTTGGGATTTCAATTGGTATCTACCCAAAACAGCTGGTCTATTCTTGTACTTTGGTCTTTAGGTGCTTTAATGGCTCTTTGTGGCGCATTGAGCTATGCAGAACTGGGCACTTTTTGGTCGCGGTCGGGAGGAGAGTACCACTTTCTTTCTAGAGCGTTCCACCCCCTTTTGGGGTATCTATCGGGATGGGTATCGTTGACCGTTGGATTTTCAGCCCCGATTGCGCTGGCTGCGATGGCCATGGGGGAATACATCGCACCTTACCTATCCATTCCAGGGCTGTCCTTGGCCTTGGGGGTTGTATTGTTAATCAGCTTTTTTCATTCGTTAAGTATAAATAAAAGCAGTATACTTCAGAATCTCACCACGGCTTTTAAAGTGGTTTTGATAGGCGTATTCATTTATTATGGCATAATCCAAACATCAGAGGTTTCTGCCTTACGATGGGATACGAGCTGGAGGGAGGAAATTCTGTTACCTGCATTTGCTGTTTCCTTTGTATTTGTTTCCTTTTCGTATTCAGGATGGAATGCGGCCGCTTATATTGTTGACGAGATTCACAATCCTCGAAAAACACTTCCCAGAGCCCTTTTGCTCGGAACAGTTGTGGTCAGTATTCTTTATCTGTTACTAAACTTTGTGTTTCTTAAACAGAATCCCTTGAACGCCTTACAAGGAGAGTTGGAGGTCGGACAAATCACGGCTATTTCACTTTTTGGAAAAACTGGAGGTGAACTCATTAGCTTTGCCATCGCTTTGATGTTGATATCAAGCATAAGCGCTATGGTATGGGCAGGTCCAAGGGTGACCCAAGTAATGGGAGAGGACCATTTACTTTGGCAATGGTTTTCCAAAAAGACAAAAAAAGCAATACCCGTCCGCGCTATATGGTTGCAAACAGCAATGACACTTTTACTCTTGTTGACGGGTACCTTTGAACAGGTCTTGATTTACAGTGGTTTCGTGCTTCAGCTTTTTGCTGCCTTAACGGTTGCCGGAGTATTTGTGGTACGCAGTAAAAAAGGGATGGCAAAGCCCAAGGATGCCTTTCGAAGTCCTCTTTTTCCAATCCCTCAATTGATTTTTCTAATATTGAGTGCTTGGATTTTGATATATCTGTTGATTGCCCAACCGTTGGAAACCGGTTTAGGTTTGCTCAACCTGATTTTAGGTTTGATCGTTTACAAAATTGATACTCGATATTCAAGCAAACGAAAACCAATTAAAAAAAACTGAACGCTTTAGCTAAGCCATAATCGCTACTTTATCAGGGCTTGCCTGTTTCGAAAGTAGTTGGGAGTTCAAAAACCTCTAGATTAAAATAGGGGAGGGCAGCTAAAAGATGGTCAAAAATATCGGCCATGATGTATTCATAGTTTTCCCATCGCTTATCGTTACTAAAGGCATAAATTTCAAGAGGAATACCTTGCGGGGTTGGACTCAATTGTCGGGTCATCAAGGTCATATCCTTGTTTATCGCTGAATGGTGTTCTACATAGCTTTCGACGTACTTTCGAAAAACCCCGATGTTGGTCAGGTTACGTCCATTGATGGCTAAATCCTTGTTCACCTGATTTTCGGAATTATAGGTCGTTATTTTGGTATTGCGTACCTCCAAATAATTGGAAATAAGTTCAATTTTTTTCAAAGTTTCAATGTTCTCCGCAGTGAGAAACTTGATGCTTTTTTGTTTGATGATAAGTGCCCGCTTTATTCTTCTCCCTCCTGAGGCCTTCATACCTCTCCAGTTTTTAAAGGAGTCGGAAACCAAAGCATAGGTTGGGATTGTTGTAATGGTCTTATCAAAGTTTTGAACCTTGACCGTAGCCAAACTGATTTCGATGACATCACCATCGGCGCCATATTTTTCAAAAGTAATCCAATCACCTATTCGTACCATATCGTTGATACTAACCTGTATACTGGCCACCAAGCCTAGGATGGAGTCTTTGAAAATGAGAAGAATAACCGCGGATGCGGCACCTAGCGCCGTAAAAAATTTCCAAATGGTAGTGTCGGTAATAATGGCGAAGATGGTCAGGATACCACCAATCCAAGCAAAAATCATAAATACCTGGATGTAACTATCCAAGGGTTTGTCCTTCAATTGAGGTAAGGTCCTCAAATAATCCCGGACCGTCAAAAGAAGATTCTTAATGAGTATCAAGGCCAGCAATACGCCCAGTATAAGAATGATTTTAAGAGCAATTGAGCCTGCGTATTCGAAATCTGCAAAAACTATGGACTCCAGTTCATAAATCATTAGAAGGGGAAAAATATGGGCTACGTAGCGAGGAACTCTATTGGCTACCAAAAGGTCGTCAAAGTTTGTTTTTGTCCGACGGGCTAAGCGTACCGATAGTGAACGCAGAAACTTCCAAATCAGAAAATCAAGTAACCAGGCCAAAACAACAACCACAGCCAATAGCACAAACATGTTGATGTAATCTGCAGAACTTTCGCTCATGCCGGTTTTTAACAAATAATCATGTAAAAGACGGCTAAATTGGATTTCAGTATCCATACACTACAAACTTTGGGTACAAAAATATGGTTTCTCCATTCGATATAATTGGGTTGCAGTAGGTTTAGCCAAGCATGAAGAGGAGTAGTGAAGGTTAATGTTTTAAAAAACGTAATAATTTACTTGTTAATTGTTTATCTTCAAGCAAAAAGCCCCTCATTCAATGGACATAGTACTTTACAAGGCGTTACTCAGCTATTTCAAATCAATTAATATTCGTATTTCTCCAAACGAGCTAAAACTCCAACTATTTAGTCATCCTTATACTCCCTCGTTATTTGCGGTTTCGGAAACGCTAAGTTTTCTTAAAATTGATAATGTGGCAGCCGAAGTGGAACATGAACAGTTGGAACTTTTGCCCGACAACTTTATAGCTTTTCTTGAGCCCAATGGCAAGGAAGGACATTTTGCCCATGTGAAAAAGAGTGAGAATCAAATCCAACTTGACAATAACAAGACCAAGATTTCATTTAGGGATTTTTACGACGTATGGAACGGAATCATTTTGATAGCAGAGAAAAATGATGAAAGCACTAGTAGGGCTTCAATAAACAGTAAATCGGTCCTGTTCATTTTGACGGTCCTTCTAATTGTCTTTTTTTGGTCAAAACCTTTGGTCCTTCTCTATGGATTTCTCAGCGTTTTTGGTTTGATATTGTCCGAAGAGATATTCAAAACCTCAAACAAAATTGATTCGTATTTGGCAGGAAAAATATGCGGAAAGGCAGAAAAAAAGGGATGCAGTGCTGTTCTGAATGATTCAAAGTACCGTTTGTTTTCTTACTCGTTCAATGATTTTTTGTTCTCTTTCTTTACGGCTACCTTGATTTATACTTTTTGGACCACGACTTTTGATGTTGTCCATATTTTCTTATCCGTGGTTGCGGTTTTAGCAGTGATTGCGACAATAATCATCCAAAAGTTTGTTGCCAAAACATGGTGCGCGTTATGTCTGTTTTCAAGTTTGTGCATCGCAGTTCAAACTGTACTTGTTTTTACGAGTAGCGCTTCGTTTGCAATGGAGATACCGTCAAATACGGCGAGTACATGGGTATTGAATTTCGTATTTTTCACTTTCCTGTTTGTTTTGTCCCTGTTGCTGGTAAGCCAAAATCGCGCTTTAAGGGAAAAGTCCTATAAAATGACTGCGGAAATAATTGGCCTGCTTCGTTTTAAAAGATCTCCAAAGGTGGTTTCCCAAGTACTTTCTTTAGGAAAAATAATTTCTACGTTTGACGGGTTTACGCCACTTAAAGATGAAAATAACCACGAAGAACATGTTATTAGACTTGTATTATCAACTGCTTGTGGTTTTTGTAAGGATTCCTTCAACCACTTTCATGACCACTATCTGAAAAATAAGGGGAAATACAGCTATCAAATTGTTTTCAATCATTTTGAAGATTATGACTCGCAAAGTAATCTGGTGGCTGCAAGCCTAATTCAAATCTACCAAAATAAAGGATTTGACGGGTTACTTGAAGGTTTGGACAGGTGGTTCAATAAACCGGCCACTGCTGCCTTTTTGGGACAGTATGAGTGGAAAGCAGAAGACGAAAATGTTTCCGTTCTACTTCAACAGCGGGATTGGTGTCAGAGAAACAAACTGTTTCACACCCCCATCCTAATTATTGATGAACATGTCATCTCAGAACATTATGACGCATCGTTTATTGAAGACTTACTAGGGCAGATGTAAAGTAATTGCTGATTCAATGTTAAATTTCCTTTTTTTAACTAAGCAAAGTAGGATAAATCTTACAATATCAATAATTTTAATGAGAATTCAAGGCAAAACTCCGAAGCCCCATTTTTGAAAAAGAGGAGGATTTAAAACATTATTTGTCATGAAAAAATTGAATTTGAAGAATCTAAAGAATCAGAAATTGGACGATTCTAAGTTGAAGAGCATTTCTGGTGGTACTGGGTATTATTGTGGAGATCACTATTGTACCTTCGTCAACCCAAATGCAATTTGTTGTATTAGATGTTAAAAGGTTCTAAGGATTAATCGAAAAAGCCCAAAATTTGTGAAATACGAACTTTGGGCTTTTTTGTGTTTATAATTTTCCTTCCAACTGATTGGCAATCTTGCCTTGCCATTGATTTCCTTATTCAAACGGGTATAAGGGTCCCATAATAGAGAATCTGTTCTTCCAAGAATGTCAAGAGGATTTCATCTAGCATTTTTTTCTCGACGCCGAGTTCATCTTTAAGTAATTCAAAAAAATCTTGGTATGAAAATGATTCTTCGTAATACATGATATCTGATAGAACAGCATTAAAATCTGTTAAGAAAATCTCTTTTGGTGCGATTTTCAAATAACTTGGAATAAAAAGATACTGGGTTGTCTTTAGCTCCGTCTCAAACTTAGTCATGTTAGCCTCCCATGGATAAATACTAGTGAACAGGTAGTCAGATACTTTGGGGTTCACTTTAAAGAAAGACCGGCGTTTATCATCGGAAGACCGGGAACAAAACTCGATTCCCGCCGCTATCGTATCAATTGCTTTTTTTTCGTTTACCTCAAAGGAATCAAAAACTTGATATCGCTTTTGTTCGAGTCTGTAATAGTCTTCAATCAAAGGCTTTATGGCAGAATATTGATTTATTAGTTGTTTCAATATTTCAAATACGTAATCGCGCTCCGTAAAACTTAGGAAATTGGATTGATTGATTTCAGCCGATAAGGTATCATCGAATGAAATTACCGAATTGAGAAAGCTCTTGCGCGATTTCATAGGTTATTCTCTTTACAGAAATCCAACAACCGACCATAATATTGGGGAAATTCCAATTGCAGTCGTGCTACCACTTGTTCCATATAGTGGGTGGATAGTTTTAAATGACTTATTAAATGAATGTATTTTTTAAGCTTGGGAATATGATGAAAAGCTGCTAAATCAATTTCGCAATCGGGTTGATCAAAAAGGGTTGCAACCTTTATTTTATCCTGAAAAATGATGTTACTTAACAAAAACTGTTCATAGTACAGATTAAAAATACCCCCGTTGATAGCTCCAATTTTATCTTTGTTATTATTAACAAGTTCGAAAGCTTTTGCCGTATATTTTTTGAATACATTCAAATCGTTTCCACCAATTACACCAGCATTAATCAATTTCAAAGTCTGGCCTTCTTTCATTTCAAACTCCTTTGGTACTTTTTTGAAGTGTTGATGCACGTAGGGATGTATTTCGGCATACTGCTCTATATCATAATTGAAACTCTGACAAAAAACGGGTGCGTTTAAAATCGGCTCGAGAATAGACCCAAAAAAAAAGACATCACCATCAATATGACAAAACGGTTCCTCTTGTATGCTGTAGGTATATAATTTTCCCAATGCCCAAGCACCTTCATTGTATTCTTTAAGGTCGTTGAGATCTGATGAAAAAGACGTGTAGGGTAGCTTTAATGCCTCTTTAAAAATGGATATTCCCAAATCGTCTGTAACCAGATGAAGATTGGGATAATATCTTTTAATAGAGAGGCAACTATAAACCCATGAGCAATAGAACAAAAAGGGGTTTGGAAATCCCCCGTTATGTCTAAAATTCCAATTATTCTGATTTTTTACATCAAAGGCGGGTTTGGACCAAAAGGACTGTACGAACTTCATTGGGGCGAAATGAGAGTCTCTTTAAAAGTAAGAAAAATTGTACAATTATAGCCATTGTTCAGTTGTTAAGATGTCTCTTTTATATATCACATTGGGAGTTGAAGCGAGTTAGGTTAATTATCTCGATACAGTGATTTGTTAAAAGGACGCAATTTATTCGATTTTGATGTAGCTTTAATTCGTGGGTACATTGAAAACAAAAAAAGATAAGGTTTATGAAGTTTGAATTAAACACTGCCATTTCGGTTTTGAAAAACACCCCGGTAGTTGTGAAAGCATTGCTGAAAGATTTGCCAGAAGAATGGATTTCCCAAAATGAAGGCCCTGAAACCTGGAGTCCTTTCGATGTAGTCGGTCATTTGATTCATGGTGAAAAGACAGATTGGATTGTCCGCACCAGGTTAATTCTTGAACAAGGCCCTGAAATTACATTTGAACCTTTTGACCGTTTTGCCCAATTCAAAAACTCCGAAGGAAAAAATCTACAAACATTGTTGACTGAATTTGAAGTGTTGAGAAAGAAAAACTTAGAGATTCTGAACTCGCTGAAACTTGCGGATTCTGATTTGAACCGCAAGGGGATGCATCCAGAATTGGGTGAAGTCACATTAGCCCAACTTTTATCTGCTTGGGTGGTGCATGACCTCGGGCACATTGTACAGATTTCTAGAGTACTGGCTAAGCAATATGTTGACGAGGTAGGTCCTTGGACAGAGTATCTTACTATTTTAAATGATAGTTGAACACTATAACTCAAACTGATAAAAAAGTAAATAAAAAGACCGTAGTTCGAGCAGTGAACCTAATTCTTTAAATAATCAGCTGATATTTCGATAATTAGTTTCACCTTTGCAGCTCAATTAAAAATAAATATAATGAGTAAAGGAACAGTAAAATTCTTTAACGACACAAAAGGATTTGGTTTTATCAATGAAGAAGGTGTTGATAAAGAACACTTTGTACATGTTTCTGGATTAATCGACGAAATTCGCGAAGGTGACCAAGTTGAGTTTGATTTAGAGCAAGGCAAAAAAGGATTAAATGCCGTTAATGTAAGGGTCATCTAAAAGAGATAAAGCCTTTGGAAGAAAACCCATCTATAAAATAGATGGGTTTTTTATTGAAAAAATAGTACTATTGAGATTATTAGTACTACCTTAAAGGTATCTAACAAACATATGGCAAAATCACAACAGACCTTTAATAAGCGCGAAAAGGAAAAAAAACGTCAAAAAAAGCGGGAGGAAAAACAACAGAAACGAGAGGCAAGAAAAGCTGCCTCCAAAGATAATAAGGGCGAAATACCGTTTGCCTATGTAGACAAATATGGAAATCTTACAGATACTCCACCAGATACCACGGAAGAAGAGGAGATAGATGCTTCTACGATAGAACTGGGCATTCCCAAAAAAGTTGAAGAAGAATTTGACCCTGTCAGAAAGGGAAAGGTTGCCTTTTTTGATCATTCCAAAGGTTTTGGATTTATTATGGACGATGATACCCAAGAGAAACACTTTGTTCATGTTTCCGGACTAGTTGATGAGATCAACGAAAACGACCAAGTGACCTTTGAGCTTGAAAAAGGTTTGAAAGGCATGAATGCGGTTCGGGTCAATCTACGATAATGCCCATAATCCCTATTTTAGCAGCTAAAGATTTCATTTGGATTCACTGACCCAAATCGTTTTAGGAGCAGCCGTAGGCGAGGCTACTCTAGGAAAAAAAGTAGGGAACAAAGCTTTACTTTATGGGGCCATAGCAGGTACGATTCCTGATTTGGATGTTATGGCCAATTTTTTTACCGATACCATCACTGCCATCGAATTACACCGGGGGTTTAGCCATTCCATCGCTTTTAGCGTGATGTTTTCCCCCATACTGGGCTGGTTGGTCAATAGGTTGGAACGAAAGGCTAACCTCGGCTGGAAACCGTGGGCCAAACTCTTCTTTTGGGGTCTCTTTACACATCCACTTTTGGATGCTTTCACCACTTGGGGCACTCAGTTGTTCTGGCCATTTAAAATCCGATTGGCTTTTAATTCCATTTTTGTAATCGACCCCTTGTATACGATGCCTTTTTTGATTTTGACGCTTACAGTGCTGTTTTACAAAAGGGATTCAAAAACAAGAAGACGCCTAAATACCACGGGACTGGCCCTATCCACAGGCTATTTATTGCTAACGCTTGTAATCAAAGAAGTAGTATACAAAAAGTTTGAACAAGCCCTAAAAGATCAAGGGATTAAGCATAGTAAAATTAGCACGCGACCTGCTCCCCTGAACACCATATTGTGGAATGCCAATATCGAAACCCCAGATAGCTATCTTATAGCCGATTATTCCTTTTTTGATGCCGTACCCATTAGTTTTACGGCCTATCCCAAAAATCGGAAGGAATCCGCAAAAATGATGGAATACCCCAATGTGAAACGTTTAATGGCCATAACGGAAGGATGGTTTATCCTGGAGCAAAAAGAGGGGCAGTGGTACTTTTATGACCTACGGTTTGGACTTATTCCGCGTAAAGATTTACGTCCATTTTTTGCCTTTACCTATGTTTTGGAGGAAGTAAATGGTCGAATAACGGCGACTGAAACCCCGAAGACTGATAGGGATGCGCAATACTTAATTCAGGTATTGTGGCAACGCATAAAAGGCAAATCCTAGGTAAAACTCTTGGTTGATATTTAAAACTGTTTTAAAAGTGTCACTTTGCTAATGAACTGTGTACTTTGCTGCACAGGGTCAAAAACATCGGTTTGGGTATCGTTGAACACCAGATATATAAATGACAACGGCATGTATTCCCAGCTAAAGCGAATGTTCCATCTTCCTTGCTCGTCAAAACTGTTGTACTGATAAAAGGTAGAAAGCTGCACTCTGGGATTCAAGGCCAATCGTAATGTTCCCGTATACAAGTTGGTCTCTAAATCTTCCGAAAGAATTCCTACCCCATTGATGTTGTTGTGCTCATAATCTGCACTTAAAGCGACATGCGGAGCAGGGGCGTACCGAAGTCCAGTTATAACGGTATTTCTGGTGCCGTTATAAAAATTTCCAAAGTCAAAGCGAATTGAACCCGAAAACTTTTTGGAACGGTCGGAATTATATCGAACCAGGTAGCGGGTATAACTGTACCTTCCTTCTTCAATTTCAAGACCTAGTGGAGCAAAATCAAAGTTAATGTTCTGCCAAGTGGGGGTAAAGGAAGCTTCCAGAAAACTGTTGTCTTTGAACCAAGTGTAGATAGGAAAAATATATAGATTAGACTGCTGAAAATTTCCAAAGTCTTCAAAATCATGAAAATAATTAAAGAAAGCTCCTGGATCCCAACGGCGCACAAAAGGCAACCACTTAGGGCGTAAAATTGGATACCCTCCCGGACTGTGTTGCATAACATTCCTTTGACCTACAAATCCCATATCAGGAGTATAGTCTTCGCTCACAAAAGCATTTATATAACCCAAATAGTAGTCATTGGTGCGGGTTCCGGCAAAAATTCTTCCTGCATATCCATTGTCTTCAGTTTCGCTATCTATAGAAGTGGATAGCAAGTAGGTAAAAGTAATTTCACTTTTAGGGCGAATAAGCCCATCAATGGAAATCGTGGTATTGTTCTGACTTTCTAAGCTTAGTTCGTTCAGTGCGTCATCCAATCTATAGGTGACCATCGCACCTATGTTGTTTTCTTTCCCATAATTTTTGGTATAACGGGCCACACCAAAGGTACTCCCCGGACTATCATCGGTTTCGCGCTGCCGCACTACAAGTGCTGCAATCGTTCGATTTTCATCCCTATCCGTATAGCGCGCTCCAGCATCCAACGGGGCCGGCGCAGCGTTGAAAGCGTTTGAAAGACCGATAGTACGACTAAAAAAGGGACGTACAAAGGAGTTGCCGGCCCCTGCCCAAATACCGGAGTTTTCCAAAAAGAACTGTCGCCTTTCTGGAAAAAAGATGTTGAAACGTTCCAAGTTATTCACGGCTTGGTCCACATCCGCCTGGGCAAAATCGGTATTGATGGTCAAATCCAATACAGCGTTCGGATTAATCGCCCATTTGACATCACCACCAATTTTTGGGTTGTTCAGTTTATCCACCAAGTCATTTCCCTCCCTGTTTTCATCATATTGATAAAGTGCGTAAGGTTCAATACGAATATTGGCCGAAGGGGGTGGCACCTCCAATCCTGTGAGCTTGGCTGCATACGTCATTCGATTCTCTGAAAACGACTGGGGAATGGCTGGAAAAACAGTCTTTTCGTAATCTTTGCGCGCCAATCGAAAAAATGTAATACCCCATTCCACCGGCACGCCTTCAACAGGTTTGTCATATCGAATCGATTTAAAGGGAATTGCGAATTCTGCATAATACCCTTTATCGGTTCGTTGGGTGCGGACACGCCATAAAGCATTCCAGTCCTCATCCCTATTGTTGTCATTAAAATTCTGGACGTCTTGTTGGTTCCCATATGGGGTTGTTTGAAAGGAAATAGCATATTGTTTGGTATTCTGAGCGTCGATTTGAATGCCAAAGACATCGTTTTCAAGTCCATTGAAATCCCGGCTTAAATCTTGCATTCGAACACCTTTTTTGCCTAAGGAATCCTTTGCGAAAACCCCAAAATAAATGTTTTTGTCATCGAATAGAACACGTACCTCGGAGGGATTCTTTATGGCACCCCCTTGTACCGGCTCTACCCGAAAAAAATTGGTGATTGGTTGCGCTAAATTCCAGTCCGACTCTTCCAGTTGTCCATCTACTGTAATAACACCTTTAGCCCTGGATGCCATAATGGTAACAGGAGTTTCGGGCGGGGGAAAATTATCGGTTTGGTTTTCTTGGGCTATTGACAACCACGGCCCGACCAAAAGCACCAAACAAAAAATCCGCGACATATCAGTTGGTTTCTAGGATTCCACCTTTTTTGATACCCTTTGAAACTACAAAACCTAATCCAAACAAGCCCAAAGAAACTAGAAATAGTATGGGAATAGCTTGTGATGAACTATGCGTTTTCGGCTTAAACTGAAAGCTGGGGAGATTGGGATAATCCGCCTGTGAAAACACCGTATTGTTATATAGAAAAGGCATAAAATGCTCGCGCCATGTACCTGCAAAGTCAACTACTTGATTTCTGAAGTTTTCATAATCCCCAGTGGAAGTACCTGCCATCTGGTTCAAGGACTCTTGCGTAATGATTGCCGGAGAAATCCATTTGAACAGACCTATCCATTCCTGTTGTTTCTGTAATTGTTCTTCGTAGGAATTAACCAAAGGTGATAACTCTTCCTTTATTATTTTTTGGGAGGCCATATAGCGATGATAAAATCCCCGAAATTGGGTGGTATCGTTGATAGCATACTCAGGATGGTCCCGTAAGAAGTTATCCAGTATCTCATCCTGCTTTTTGGTCGCTTCTGCTTTAAGGCTTCTCATTTCATTGATCATTAAAGTACGGGAAGGCATCGGGTACAGGGTATTCCCCAATTGGTTGAGCACCGAGGGGACCAACAAAACAAAAAGTACCCATACACCAATAAGGGCTACAGCGTTTTTGGAAGAACTTCCGGTCCATAGGTTCACTAAAAAAGCGAGGGCGAACCAAAAAAGCATATAAACCAGAATGAGACCCAATAGACCTAAAAAAAGGTTGAACTGTGCGAAGGGATTGAGGTCAAGAACCAAAAAAACAACAATCAACGAACCTACCACAAGAATAGACAGCCAGAAAAAACGAAGCCCAAGTTTTTGAAGCACCCAAGTACGGATTCCGATAGGCTGTGCGGCCAACAGTCGGAGTGAACCACTTTCCTTTTCAGAAGAAAGTACGTTGTAAGAAAAGGCAATAATTAGCAATGGTAAGAGATACACAATCACAAATGCTAGGTCAAAACTGCCGAACAGCAGTTGTACCGGACTGGTCATCTCGGTAAAATTAAGGGCAACATCATCACCGGTTACCTTTGGTTTTACATAGTGGGTAAACAAATCGGCCTGACCCGTTGCCATAAAGGCCATGGGCTGGGGTTCCATTGCTGCCACCCTTGGATGGTAGTTGCCGACCGCCATCGGGCTAGTGGGAATTGTCCATCGAGAGGCACTGACTTCCATACCACGTTCCACCGAATCGAGAAGCTTTAGCATCATGGCGTCGTTTTCCTTTACTTCGTCATGTGCAGCTGTAATATCCTTTTTGCGTTTCTCTACCTTTTGCTTGCCATTGAGTGCTGAAAATCCGAATAGGAGCAACAGAACTATGCTCAGTAGCTGTATCCAACGGCTGCGCAAAAGTATTTTCAATTCGTATTTAAAATTGTAGGACAGCATAATTAAACCGTTTTTGTTGTAAATAGTAAAAGTCCAAAAGAGGTCGCTAGCCAAAGGCCCAATATCCCAAGGTTGGAGGTATTCCGCGAAAGAATTGAACCCAGTTCGGGTGGATCATAGTCAAAAGTGGGTAGACTTTTCCAAAAACTGGCATCTGCCCTGTAACCCCAATTGCCGTACTCTGAATTCTCGGCAAAATTGTCGTTTAGAAACTTCTGTGTAGCAATGCGATATTCTTCAGCAGCATCCGCAAAGTCCCAATGCGTGGCATAGTCTGTATGGGCAATGGCCATACTTAAAAAACGTGTGGGCAAATACGGTGAAATGGCTGCCAAACTTTGGTATACATCGGCTTGTTGTGTGTACTGATTTTTCAGATAATTGTAATGCTTAAAATAAACTTCAGCTTCATGTTCCTCACCTTTTTGCATACGATACCCATCAAAATTAAAGGGGAGTTGATGCAGACTATCAACACCATACTTTTTAAGTACTTCTTCCTCTAAAAGCTTTGCTTCCTTGCTCCATGGATTATGACCATCCAATCCTTCCTTCTTGTCCTTTAGCACGTTGGCGGCAAACTCTTGTCTGGTAGGATAGGGATGCTTGGTTTCCGCAATATTGCTTGCTGCTTTGGGCGCTGCCAAACAAGCAATAATCCACACGCAAAGGGACACGACCAAGGAAATTCCCGACTTTTTTGTTCGTGCAGAAATTAGTAGAACAATGTTGATAAAAATGATATAATATCCAACGTAGACCACAAACATCATCAACAGTGAACTTGAGTTGAATACCCCGAAGTCATTGAGATTACCCAATAAAATACCTGCTATCAAAAACAGAAGGGCCGTGAGGCAAAAAATAGGAAAGAAAAGGGCCAGCCATTTTCCCAGTAACCATTTCCAGTTTGAGATGCCTTGACTCTTTAACAGGGTCAGGGTTCCCATTTCCCTTTCTTTGGTGAAACTATTATACCCCAAGAGAATGATCAATAACGGGATAATGAACAGTAGAATGAAGTCAGGTGTCAAATCCCCAAAACGGGCCAGACCTGTTTGGTCTGCGGCGGCACTGAATTGAGCTTCGTTACGTTTGTGGGCCTCTAAAAAAATGGAGGTGCCAGCAAACTTATCCACCCCTTGGTCAACCAGGGACAAAGGATATTTGGGTTTAAAGGCGTATGTGCCATAATGAGCTGCAGAGTGGGGGTTTTTTTCACCTTGATTATCCCAAATGGCACGCTCGGCAATTTTAGCTGCCTCGTATTGTTCGTTTATGTTTTGATACTGTTTGGCACTGATCCATACAGCCACACCCAATAGCAAAAGAACAATGATAACAGAGATGCGAACGCGACCATCGCGCAGAAGTTCTTTGGTTTCCTTTTGAAAGGTTTTCAATATCATAACGCCAATTCTTTATATTCCACGGTGTCGAGATAGGCTTTCTCTAGTTCGGAGAGCGAGATATCGTCGGCTGTAAATTGTTGTTTCAACTGGCCATCTTTCATGATACCTATATGTGTGGCAACTTCCTTGGCCCGAAACAAATCATGTGTGGCCATTAAGGTGGCCACGCCTTTGGTTCGCAGTTTTTGTAGCAAAGAACCAAACTCATTACTGGCTTGGGGGTCCAATCCAGAAGTAGGTTCATCCAATAGTAGAGCTTTGGCATCTTTGGCCAGGGCTATGGCTATACCGACTTTTTGACGCATCCCTTTTGAGAAGGTAGAAATTCGTTTGTCGAAGGCTTCAGGTTGTAGCCCCGCTTCTTGAAGAAGTTCTTTTAGCGCTGATGTGGACAAGGTTTTTCCGGCAATTCCTGAGAAATAATCCAGATTTTCAACAGCGGTAAGGCTAGGGTATAACATTAAATTTTCTGGGATATATGCCAAAAAACGTTTGGTGTCCCTTTGGCTTTCCTGAACATTTAATTGATTGATAAAGGCGCTTCCTGATGTAGGTTCAATAAACCCCAACAACAAGTTTATGGTGGTGGTTTTCCCAGCACCATTGGCTCCCAAAAGGCAATAAATTTCACCCTCTTTCACACTAAGGTTGAGGTGGTCAAGTGCCGTTTGTTCACCGTATAGTTTTGTAAGGTTGTTTGTTATGATCATTGGTTTGAATTTGAAATAATCGTATGTATTCTTAGCATCGCACAACCCTTTTGTTGATTGTGAAGTATAGTGCTGCAACGATGGCAGTTAGCTTTCCAGTGTAATTGTGTAACGCAGCATGCGTTAAGGCAAGGTAAAAGCCCTTAAAACAAAGGATTAAACAATACGGGGAGGAGGTCTGGAAAACAAATAGGTTTCCCAAAGATGAAGGACCAATGGTTGGTCAAACGAAGAAATCTCAACCCGATACTGGGGCAACGAAAACAATTCCTCAACGCCTTCTAGAGGGAAGGTTACGGTCACTGCCTGCTGACTCTCATGGATAAATAGACAAAGTTCACAATGGGTTTCCTGTCCATTGAAAGTGTCGTGGTGCTCATGAATGTGGAAAGCGGAAGCCTTGGTCAGAACGATGCTGATGAAAAGAACAACGCCGAAATATTTTAAGACAGCCTTCACAGTTTCACAAATCTATGGGATTTAAGAGGGGTTTGTGTGTTAAGGTTATTATAATTTTATGTTTGAACCAAGAGATTAACAGGGGTCGATGATGTCTTTGCGATATGGTCCCAATACACTTCGCTTATGGGTGTTGATACTGTTAGTAGAAAGGGACTTTAATGGTTTTTCTCTACCGGATTTCTTCTAAGAAAGAAATGGCGGTTTCTCCTTTTAAATCGGATAGGATGCTTTGATGGACTTCCCCGGCCCCCAGAAAACGATAACGTAGTCCAGCAATTCTGCCAATACTTTCATTATAACTCCCCGTAAAAAGTGTTTGACCTTCCAAACTTACGTTTAGTTTTCTTTCTTCAACCCGTACCCTTATTTCCTTAGTTTCGGAAAGATCAAGAGCTAGACCAGAAAGGTCTTGTTCTTTACCATCGACATAGGTATCGTTCATCATCACCCATAGCTCGGAAGAACAACCTGGAATGCCCAATGCTATGACCATAGCACCTTTGGTACCCAAAACAATAATCTGGGCATTCTGACAGACCGCCCACTTGTCGCGATACGTGTTTTTAAGAGTGGAACGGAGCTCAAAATCATCGCCCGAAATGGTTTCGAAATCCTTTACCATATGAAAGGTGGAGGTGACGGGTTTCTTGCTGGAAGTTATCTCTTCTATGGCTTTCACTGGAAAAGCAAGGTTACCTTTATGTATTTTTTCGGACTTGAAGTATTTCGGAATAGGTCGGTAATCCAGCGTGCCTAACCAACCTTCTGTTGTAATAAAAAGGTCGTGTTGTTTTATGGCTTTCCCATCCACTAATAGTTTTGCCCGAAAGTAGCCCGGAAAATAGTATTGTCCCGTAGCTTGTTTTTGGCCTGGATTAAGGTCGATGGTTTTTTTTGGGTCCCAGTATTGTTGAATACGGATGCTGTCAGAATTAATTTCATCTAAGTCAAGGTCAAAGACTACCGAGTTGGGTAATCCTTTGGTAATAGGCCTGCTTGTAAAGACCACTTTTGAAATATCGATGGGCTCCTTAGCAGGGGCAGGACCCCTAAGAGAGTAAAAGGAGATAAAAACTAAGGTCATTATTGAAGCGCTCAAGGTTATAATACCCAAATTGGCTCGTATTTTTTTTGCTACCCCCGAACTGTTTTTCTCGGGAATATGTCCCTTAAAATCGCGCCAGTTTTGAAAGCCGGCAAACTGGGCCAGCGTATTTAAGGTAGTAATGCTGGGAGCACTTTTGTAATCAATCCGACCCCAGACCCGTTTTAGGGTAACTGGACTCAAAAGCACCTTGGTCTCTTGCTGAATGCGTTCACTCAGCTCTACAAACATGTCGTTGTGCCACGAATCTGAAGTACCCCATCCCAGTTGTTCTTCAATTCGCTGCAAGCATTTTTTGATGTATGACTGTTCTTCACTCATCACTACGGTCTTACACCACAAAGATTGCAAAAAATCCAAAGTATGAATAGGAATGAACCAACTTGAACGAACTTGTTTTCGTCATTTTCCCCATTGATTCTTACTTAGCGGTATCAAAAATCAAAAACATGATACGAACAGTTATTTCTTATACAATTCTCTTTTTTTATTTAACCATTGGGCTCGCCCAAAAAGCCATTCCGTTGGATACTTTACACTGGGATATCGATGCACAGGCCCATGTGTTTGAACCTTATAAAGGGAACGAGGCGATTTATTTACAAGCGGGGACAATGACCTTGAAAAATGCAGCATTTTTAAATGGAACCATTGAATATGATATTTACATGACCGGTACTCGCGGATTTCCTGGGGTCTATTTTAGAATCAATGGCTCAGATGCTGAACAGTTTT
>NZ_JANQIH010000244.1 GCF_028282265.1 Allomuricauda sp. | reverse complement strand
CTCGGTGTTATTATTGGTGGTTTTTTAGCTAACTTGTTTCTCTCACCAGATTCCTCAGTGGCCATTGCACAAGAAAGTGTAGACAAGCTGAACACGTTGGGATTCGAGGATGCAGGGGAAGCATATCTTCCCGAGAAACTTTTCGAAAATCAGGTATTTACAAATATATCTTCACTTTTGTTCTTAATCGTAGGGGGCTTTTTTGTGGGATTTGGAGCACGGTATGCCGGTGGATGCACCTCCGGTCATGCCATTTCGGGGTTGAGTAACTTACAACTACCCTCTTTGATTGCTGTAATCGGATTTTCTATAGGAGGCCTTTTCATGGTTCACGTACTATTCCCCTTAATTTTTTGAAGATGAGAGTATTGGGTTATTTGTTTATTGGGATTTTCTTCGGAATTGTATTGTTCAAGTCTGAAGCCGCCTCTTGGTTTCGCATTTATGAAATGTTCCAATTTGATGCCTTTCACATGTATGGCATCATCGGTTCTGCCTTGGTATTGGGCATACTTCAAATTCAAGTTATCAAAAGACTGAAGATAAAATCGTTCTCAGGGGAACAAATTGTTTTTGTTCCCAAGGATAAAGGATTTCGAAGATACCTTTTTGGGGGTATTTTGTTCGGAATGGGCTGGGCGCTGGCCGGAGCTTGTCCTGGCCCTATGTACACTTTGGTCGGTGCAGGCTTTCTTTCCATTCTTGTAGTTTTGGCGGCTGCGGTGTTGGGAACATACTGCTACGGTCTTTTAAAGCAAAAATTGCCGCATTAAGGTTGTCTTGACCCCTTATTTGGGCAAAACGCCGATTTTGGCTTGATTTTCGTCAGGGAAACCTTAGTTTTACGGATTGATAACCCCAACTTTAACCATCGATGCGGCAAACTATCTGTATTATTGATGATGATTTGGTTTCCCAGTTTGCAACAAGGTATTGTATACAGCAATATCAAGATGACTTTGAAATCATAACCTGTACAAGTGCTGAAGAGGGTCTTGTGGTGTGTTCTGAGTTGTTGGAAAACCAAAAACCGCTCCCTGATATTATATTTCTTGACCTTGTTATGGAGGAAATGGACGGATGGACCTTTGTCGATAACTTAAGTCAAATGGCCAAAAATCACCACTTCCCCAAAATTTACGTGCTTTCTGCCTTTGTTAACGCCAAGGACCGGGCAATTGCAAGGGAGCATAAATTGATTTCTGGATATTTTGATAAACCTCTTTCCAGAAACGTGTTGGGGAAAATCTTTGTAAAAGACGGCAACAACGTTTAAAATCCTACTGAAAACTTCAAGGGGTGACCAGAACTTCATATCACCCGTAGGAGGACTCATTCTCTTTTTAAAATAATAGGTAGCAAAAAGCAACTTGCGGTTAGCATCAGGAATAAGCCTGGAAACCAAGCCCTTAAATAAAAAGCTAGTAAGGAATCTATTGCGACAAAAACGGAAATTATCAGCAGTACTTTTTTCATACTGTCAATATTTCCCAAAGTGATGAATCCCAATATGGAGAGAGCGATAAGGTGTAACGAAACGTTGGCAAAAACTATAGGGAAGATTTCTTTTAAAAAAGATTTAGCATCGGACTCGTTCATAAGTTCCGTTACGTAAGCGATACCACTTCCATGGAAAATGGCCATTATCAGCAGGAAAATACTTCCAATGATTATCAAAACCTTTGAATGCTTTACTCTTCTTTCCATGGTACTCCACACTTTTTAAGTATAGACGAAAAAAGTGGGCCAAGGGTTGTCTTGTTGGGTTTTCAGGGAGAGCGTGGCACGAAAGACCGATTACTTTTCAGTGCCATATTTCGACGGGGCACGAATCGAGATTATCTTTGAAATCTTTAAGAACCCATAAAAAGCTCCAAAGAGTTGCCTTCTCAATGGGTTTGCATATTTTTTATTTGTGAAAAAGCAATGGTATGAAAAAACAGTTTATTTCGTTGGTCACTATGTCTTTTTTTGGCGTTGGATGTATAGTTGCCCAACAGCAAGATGTTCGCCAAATAGAGTCCAGGTACTTTAAGAATCTTTTTCAGATAAATGATTCCATATTCCGTTCAGAACAACCGAGCAAAAAGGGATTTCGAGAATTGGAGGCTATGGGAATCAAGACCATAATCAATTTGAGGAGGCTAAAAGATGACAACAGAAAGGCAAAGGGTACCGGTCTGCAACTAAAAAAAGTACCCTTACGTTCTGCCAAGATGGTAGAAACCGATATTGCCAATGTACTTGGTCTTATCCATGCTTCGGAAAAGCCGGTCTTGATACACTGTTGGCATGGGTCAGACCGCACTGGAGTCATTATAGCGGCTTATCGGGTGGTATTTGAAAATTGGGATAAGGAAAGGGCCATACAGGAATTTAGAAGGAAAGAGTTTGGCTATCATGAAAATTGGTATCCCAACCTTTTGGATTTGATAAGGAATCTCAACCCAGAGAAGATGAGAGAGGAATTGGGGATGGATTAATCCCTTTAAGGAAAAAGGGGGAGCAGAGCTGTATGTCATTCAGCTGAAAGCGGTTTCATTTTGACTCCTAAGGTCTCGACTTACATTTAATTCATTTAAAAATACTTTTCTCATAATCAAGACCAAACAAAGAAAAACTACTACATATAAAACAACCTTCGTCAACCAGCATTATTTATGATTGTATGGAATATGGTTAGACCATTCCCAAGGTGTATAAATATCGGCTAAGCCAACCTCTAATAATTCTTTATAAACGCTCTCCCCATTATCACTATTGGTCATAATCAGCATTCCCTTACCAACTTCTGGAAATAGTATTGAATAATGTTGAAATCCGTCACCGTGACCACCTTTTGTAACAGCTTTTCCGTAAGGTGTATCAATATACAGCCAAGCTAATCCACAACTCAAATTAATTGAATCATATTTGTTGGTTGTGGTTTTAGCATTAGGCCCAAAATGTGCTAAGGATTTAATTCTAATTTGAGGGCTAAACATTTCATTATAAGAAGCTTTGCTTAAAATTTGTTTATTCAATACAGCAGTAAGAAATTTTGAATAGTCACTTGCTGTTGTTTCCATCGTACTAGCCGACCTGGGTTCGTTATCGATGTCCTTACCATAGGGTTCACCTCGGGTATTGTGGCCATGAGCGAAGTCTTTTTCAAATCTTGGTTGCCATTGATAGGAGGTGTTGTTCATTTGTAAAGGCTTAAAAATATGCTCTTGAGCCAACTCTTCAAGTCCTTTAGCTGTAATTTTTTCTAAAACAATCTGAAGGTATACTAAGCCTTCTCCACTATAAAAGTAGCTTGAACCGGGCTCAAAGTTCACTCTTAGTTTTCTGTCAGATTCAAAAAACCTCCAGTTAGGAAATCCTGTGGTATGTGCTAGACACATTCTTGCCGTTATTCCATGATATAGACTATCAGTTTTTAAATCTGAATAGTTATCGTGCCAGCGTGTTAATGGCTCATATTCATAAATTTTCTTCGGCAAATAGGATTCAAGAGGTGTGTCTAACCCAATTACATTGTCTTCCACTAATTTCATAACAAGTATCCCAAAAACTGCTTTACTTAGTGAAGCACCATAGATGTTAGTTGAATCTGTTAGTGTTAATTGTTTTGGAACATTTTTGTATCCAAAAGTGTTTTGATAAACAGGTGCATTGTCGTTAAATACTGTAACTGCCATTCCATGTACCTCGGCATCTTCCATTAATTGAAGTATTTTATGGGTCAAGGAATCCTTTGAAATTTCGGTATCATCCAAACGGGTTATTCCATCATTCTTGGGAGATGTACAATTGATAACCCCGAACAACGCAATAAAGAGTAAAACTGCCTTAGTGGTTTTGCTTGCCATGCTTTTCAAAAAGGGGATAGACAATGGATAATAACATTTATGTTCTTTTACTGCATAAATAATATTGGCTATAACTATCAATACACACAATGGAATAACCGAGATAAAAAATACAAAGCCCCATTTTTCAACAGTCAACAATGCCACAAATGCCAAAGCATACCATAGTAAAACCGTAATATGAAAATTGATCACTTTGGTGCCATGGTGGTAATAAAGGGGATTATCATCCCTTTTATGAATCCACAAAAACAAAGGAAAGAGCACGTTGCAAAAGGGAATTATAAACCCCAAAAGTGGCGTGCCATGCATGAGCAACAACCATTTTTTTTGAATCGCTTCTTCTTTGGGGTTTTCCAGTTGTAAGAGATCGTCAACCTCTATTTCAAGGGCGGTTGCCAATAAATTAATGGTTTGTAAATGTGGGCTAACATCTCCTTTCTCTATACGCTGAATTGTACGCACGGCAACTTTTGTCTTGGCAGACAATTCCTGTTGTGTAAGACCTTTCAATTTTCTTTGATAGATTAAGTTTTTTGCTATTGATTGATTGTGCATTGAAATAAATGTTTTACACCAACAAAACTATCATTATCGATTTGAAATCTTTATGACATTTAGATGTCATGTTTATGTCATTTGCCTATTTGCTACCAGCTAATCTTCTAAAGGGAACAGACTTACTGAAACTTAAAAATCGTAAATCTCTGAAAATCAATTATAACTGATTGTTGAAATACTTAATTCTGTTGTGAAAAATAGTCCCGGCAAGAATCGAACCCATCTGGCGACAGGTAGGCTTGCATCTTAACCTGCCCGCCCTTGTGGCCTCACCAGGACTCGAACCTGGATCTAAAGTTTAGGAAACTTCTATTCTATCCCTTGAACTATGAGGCCATATACTTAAAAAAGTCTGGCGGGGTTTAGCAAACTTCTACTCTATCCATTGAACTGCGGGGCCTGGGACAGGAAGGGCAAAAATAGTATTTTTTGTATGACCCTAAAACAGGTTTTTCCAATTCTTGACTACCTTAGCAAAAACACTTTCTCGTGGAAAAGAAGATAAGGCAAGTTTTTGTTCAAGGTGCAATTCAACCCCAGTTCATAGCAGAATCTATTGAAAAGCACCAATCAAAGACGCAGATAGGGGCACATGATATTTTTTTGGGTCAGGTGAGGGCCGATGAAATTGATGGTAAGACCGTGGGAGCCATAGAATACACAGCGTATGAAGAAATGGCAAATTTGAAGTTTCATGAAATCAAGGAAAGTACCTTCAACAAATTTGATATCACCTGTATGCATATCTATCACAGTTTGGGAAGGGTAAATGTTGGCAAGATTTGTCTTTTTGTCTTTGTTTCCTCACCTCATCGAAGAACCGCATTTGATGCCCTTCAATATGCGGTGGAAGAAATAAAGGCGTATGTCCCAGTATTTGGGAAAGAACTATTTGAGGACGATTCGTACCAATGGAAGGTAAATACATAACTTCATGGTTGACATCACACAAAAAGAATCCACCCATAGGACCGCTATTGCCGAGGCCATTGTCAAAGTAAGTTCACCTGAAACCGTTAAAGCTATTGAACAGGGTAAAGTCCCTAAAGGGGATGTTTTTTCCATGAGCCGGGCTGCAGGTTTTTTGGGAGTCAAAAAAACATCGGATTTGCTTCCCGATTGCCATCCACTACCCATAGAGCATTGTGCTATCGATTTTGAGGTTACGGGTTTGGAAGTCCATGTACGGGTTTTGGTGCGAACCTTTTATAAAACTGGGGTAGAGGTAGAGGCCATGCATGGGGCCAGTATTGTGGCATTGAATATGTACGATATGCTAAAACCCATTGACAAGGGAATTGAAATTTATTCCATCAAACTTTTAAAAAAAACAGGCGGGAAATCCGATATTTTACGAGATTGACTTTTTATCGAAAAAAACGTCGTACGAAATAGTTTTTGTTCTAACTTTAATTTCAGTTGATGATAAGCTCACACCATGAACAACCTCAGAAGAGTAATTGTCGATTACAAAAAACTGACCCCTGAAGTACTCAAGCTTTTGGTGGAAAAGTATCCTGATGGATACGGTGATAACGATGTCATTAACTTCAAAAATCTAAAGGGAGAGACCATAGAGGCCGTCGAGGTGACTACGGATGATACCAAGTATCTCGTGAAAATAAGTTCAAAGCTTGAACGCACTATGGCCAATTTTGATGACTCAGATGAAGACTTATTGAATGAGGAGAATCTGGATAAAATCCCCGATGAGGAGTTTTCAGCTTCAGAGGAGGAGTAAAACTACTCCCTTACCTTTCTTCTTAAATTCGAAAGCATTGTGGCCGTAGTCTTTTTCAAATCAAATTCTGGCGACCAATTCCAGTCTTGCCTTGCTTGGGAATCATCGATGCTCTTGGGCCATGAATCGGCGATTTGCTGACGAAAATCAGGGCTGTATGAGATTTCAAATTCCGGAATATGCTTTTGAATGCTTGCGGCAATTTCCTGTGGGGAAAAACTCATGCTACCCAAGTTATAGGAAGCATGTGTCTTAATGTTTTTACGCGGGCTCAGCATTAGCGATATGGTAGCTTTAACAGCATCATCCATGTACATCATGGGCAGTTTTGTGTCTTCCTTCAAAAAACATTTGTAGAAACCTGAGTTGATTGCGGCATGATAGATTTCAACCGCATAATCGGTGGTTCCACCACCCGGCATGGTCTTCCAACTAATAAGCCCTGGATATCTCACACTTCTTACATCTACTCCAAACTTTTTAAAATAATACTCACACCAGCGTTCACCAGATTGCTTACTTATACCATAAACCGTGCTAGGCTCCATTAGTGTACTTTGAGGAGTACTTTCCTTGGGGGTATTCGGACCAAAAACAGCAATGCTCGAAGGCCAGAATATTTTTTCAATTTTACCTTCTTTGGCTAGGTTCAGTACATTGAACAAGGAGTTCATATTAAGGTTCCATGCCCGCATCGGGAACTTCTCCGCGGTGGCACTTAGCATGGCCGCCATAAGATAGACCTCCTCCACTTCATAATGCATGATAACGTCCTCAATGGCTTCATAATTTGTGGCGTCCAAAAGCTCAAAAGGACCAGCTTGCATAAGACTCTCATTGCCCTCGCGTATATCGCTTGCAATTATATTTTCACCACCAAATATAGATCTTAGCTCATAGGTGAGTTCAGTACCGATTTGTCCACAGGCGCCGAGAATAAGGATGGGTTTTCGCATGAAAAAAGGAGTTAATTGCTTTTGCGCATAAAGATAGCCTTTCTTAAAATTTGTACATTCGCTTATGCAAAAATTGACACGCCTGATTTTCTTGATAAGCGTTTTGGTGGGATGCAAGGACGGAAAGGAAACCACGGTTGAGGATACTTCCCAAGTACAATATTTTGAATATCAAAAGTTGCCCAAAAAGTTGGAAATTAATCCAGAGGCTACAGCTATTTTGAATGATTGGGAAGAATTTAAGGAGTTTTCAGGAAGTTTGGATGTTCTTTACAGGGCTACCAATAATGAAGACCTGAGTTTGGCTATTGATGACCTTTTGGAGAAAGAAAAGGAATTGTCGGCAGCAGAATACCCTGAGCTATTTAATGTTACACAGATAAAGAGTAGACAACGGGTACTGCGTACTTTTATGCTGAAAGTAAAGGCCAGTATACTGAACAAATCGGAAACCACACAACCGACCATTGAGATGATTGAAGCGTACAATATCCTTCGCAATCAATTTAACATCATAATGAACAGTCAGTTGGACACCAAATTGATATTGGATGAAGAATAGAATATGTTTTTGGACCGTACTCTTAATAACTGCCTTTGGATTGTCCCAATCTACCGAGGTTAAGAGTATAAATGAGGTGTTGGACACATGGCACAAAGCTGCCTCAAACGCCGATTTTGAGGGTTATTTCTCAAAAATGACCAACGATGGGGTTTTTATTGGAACGGACGCCACTGAGAACTGGCAAAACGAAGCATTTCGCACATTTTCCAAGCCCTATTTCGATAGGGGCAAAGCCTGGAGTTTTACCGCGGTTGAACGTAATATTTATTTGAATGACGAAAAGAATTTCGCCTGGTTCGATGAACTGCTCGATACCCAAATGAAACTATGTCGAGGTTCTGGGGTGCTTCAGAAAATAGATGGCGATTGGAAAATAGCACATTACGTACTTTCCATTGCCGTACCCAATGAAAATGTAGCTGAACTGATAGCGTTGAAAAAGGAAAAAGACAGCCTTTTATTATTTCAACTGAAGCAATAAATCTAACTTGGAAATCATTGCATCAATTTTGCCCTTCGGGAGTTTCTTTCCTGGACTCAAGGGCCTGTTTGCTCAAACTCGCTAAATTGAAATTGGGATCAATTTTTAAGGCTTCCTCGATGGAGGCGATAGCACCATCGATGTTTTTCTTGTCCATATTATAGGTGACCAAGCCTTTCAAATGATAAAAGGCTGCTTTTAACGAAACCTGATAAGGTTGCTGCCTTTCGTAAAAAGCATATTTCATATCATCTTTTGAGTTGGCTATACCATAATCAATATCAGAATTGGCCCCTTGATTATCCCCGGTTTGGATTTTTAGATCGGCAAGTTCATATGCTAGGTAAGCAGATGGGCTTCGGGAAAATAACACTTCAAAATGCTCCAAAGACCTTTTTGGCTGGTTCAATGCCTTTAGGGATACAGCTTTTACCTGTACAGCCAAGTCGGAATCATTGGTATTTTTTTCAATCCCAATGGTATTCAAGGCCTGTAAATGCTGATTGTTGTTCATATAAACATAAGCCAAGGTATCCTTTCGTTGTTGCGAAGGTTCCAGAACGTTCAAATGGGTCAAAGCATTGATTACTCCATTAACATCGCCTTGCAAGCGCATTTCTTTGTAGAATGCCTCATAATGTTCTAAAAGCTGATTCGAAGATTGGCTTGTAGCATTTAGGCCGACCAAAGCAATCAACAGCACGATAATCTTTTTCATGTGTTCTGGTTTTAGTGCGCCAAAACTAAAAAAAAACTTGAAACGTTGCTGTTAAAGAACTTTTATAAAGCAAAATAGAGCCATGGAATTATCCCAAATTGTGCGGTATTCCTAAATGGCCAATAGAGCGATGTCCTTATCGGTATATCGTCTTAAAAGACTTGCATAGAACGCCAAACTTTTAACGTCTTCCAGCAAACAGGATTTTAAAAAAGTATCCAACTTTTTATAAAAGAGGTTGACAGGAACTGTCGAAACGACTGTGTTTATGGTGGAAGGATTGTACTCTTTATCGTCCAATACAACATCCATTTTTATGCGGTGCCTGTTGTAATCGATTTCTACATCGGCCGCATTGTAGTGTTTTCTTAAAATCGACTTATGTAAGTCTTGAAATCTTGAGGTTATGTTTTCGCTTGTACTACTTTTTGTAATCAAATTCTCCATCTCCATCAAGATTCTTGTAGTTAATCTTGAATTTCCCATGAATTTAGCAACTTATTCCGTTTACAAAGATAACGTCACACTTTCTAACATGTTTAAAATCAATAGATTAATTAACTTAAAATTGTCTTAATTGTTGTGAAGCGTCAAGTATGTGTGGTCAACTAAGAGACTATTGAGGTATGGAAACGGTGCGATTTGTCAAGAAAATTCTGACTTTTAACAATTTTGCCCGCTCTGTTTGGGTTATCAGGTAGATAATCGGGTGGCTTTAACCCTCTAATATGGGCTTCTTGGGTATAATACTCCTTTTTTGAAGGGTGGAAGGGATAGACACCATTAAAGATTTCGCCCCAATAGTTGTTTTCAATGACCGTCTGAATCATATGTATGCAATCATTGAGATGGATAAGGTTCACTGGGTCGTTTCCATTGGGAAGATTTGTTTTTTTGGACAACATAGTAACTGGATGCCTGTTTGGACCGATTAACCCTCCAAAACGGATGATGGCTGTCCTTAAATTGGCATCTTCAAGAAACAGGGATTCGCTGGTTAGCAGTTGCTTCCCAGATTCCGTTATCGGATTGGGTTTCGTGGATTCACTTACCACTCCTTCGACATCCCCATAAACTGAGGTGCTGCTCACAAAAACAATCTTCTGTACGTTCCTTTTTTTGATTTCAGCATGCAATAGGAACATTTTTTCTGTAAAACTTTCAGAGTTTCCCCTGCGAAGTCTAGGAGGAACATTGATGACCAAGGTGTCAATATCGGCCAGAAGTGCCTCTATATTCCCAATAATTGCATCTGGTCGTAAAACAACCTGATAGGCTTTTATTCCTGCGCTTTCAAGCTCTATTATTTTGTTTGTTGAAGTGGTGCTCCCATGGACCTCGTAGTTAAGACCTACGAGATGCTTCGCCAATGGAAAACCCAACCAGCCGCAACCTATAATTCCGATTTTATCAATCAAACTTCAGAGTTTTAACCACCAAAACAGCGTCGTTTAAAACAAAAGGCATGGGAATACTGTTATCGGGCCTTTCGGGCACTGTAAAAAGTGGATTGGACAGAAGGTCATTACTGGCCTCGTAAAAAGTGAGCTGTAAGGTTGAATCCTTGGGAAAGCTAAGTTCCAGCTCCGTGTAATCATTTTGACTAACGTAGTGGGTAATCAAACGTTCCCTTCTGTTTTCCAAAAAGTACTCTGAGAGAGCAATACGGTTTACCCTAGCGGAATTTAGTTTTATGGGATTGGTATAAACATCAACACGATTGACATTTCTTTTTGGGGTCAGACATATCTCTAGAATACGTTCGTTTCCGATAATAGTATCTACGACAGTGTCAATCCATGGCATTGGGATTTCCTTTTTTGGTGCTTCGGTAACATAGGTAAATTGACTGCGATATTTACTCGGAATCATTTTGTATTCCCTTGATTCCGGATTCCTTTTTTCATTTCCCAAAAATTGACCGTTCCAATCGATAAGAACATTGTCATAAGTGGCCCATAATGCACTGTTTTCGTCAGAATTGTATACGTAGAGCAAACTGCTGGGTTTCGGGCGGTCTTTGTTGAAGTCAGATTGAACATGTGCAGAGATACTAAATACCACAAATAAGAAAAGTGCCAAATAAGCAAAGCGATTTTTGTTTTTTAATTGTCCCACAAAAGGAAGGATTAAAAAGAACAAAAGGGTAGTAAAAATTGTTGCTGCAATCAACATTTTTAGCCCAAGTCCTACGGGAAACATCTTTACGAAAGGGGCGAATATAAAAACCGCCGGCAATGCCAAAAAAACCATTAAAAATGGATTGGGCTTTTCTTGATTGATAGTGACCAAAAATGCCGCCAATACCCCAAAAAGAGGGAGTACGAAAAAACTTGCTCCCTTTAAATAAAATGCTACCGCACCACAAATAATAAGCCACAATAAAATGGGGAACACCAACAAATTGGGAGTTGAAACTTTTCTGAATTTGTGGTAGGACCAAAAACAGATGGCCAAAGATAAAAGCGTGTAAACAACAATGTAAGTATGGCCGTTGTATGTGAAACCGTGCAGCATATCCTTAAAACCAGGATACCACCATGTAATGGCAGACCAACCAAAGTACCCCAACAGTCCAGCAAATACTAGAGTTAACAGGGCCGGAACCGCTCCTTTTAGTATTTCTAAACCATTGAGCTCTTTTTTTACGAACCCCACTATAATAAGGACAATGAAAACCAATGAAGCTAAAATTAGCATGGGCATAATCCATTCATAGGGGTACGAGATGAGTCCAAAAAAAGGTAGGTTTACATAAACCAGGTCATTGAGACTTTTCAGATTTTCCAGGTCAGCATTACCAAAGTGCTTCATGAGGGGCATAAGATAAGCTCCTTGGTGTGCCAAAGTCTTTTTGTCCAAACGCTCATAGGAGTCAAGTGACGTATGATAATCGAAATGGTCATCGATAAACGCAAAGACAAAACCCTCAATATCTGCATCTTCACGAAAAACGGTCAAATCCGTATCGTTTGGTAACATTTTATATATGCTATAGGCCAATGAATTGGCCACCGGATACTTTAGATTAGCTTTTTGGAACTCTTCAATTAGCTTGGCATTACCTCTATTGGTCTCTATCAACATATAACTTGGACCACCACTTCCTCTTGCTTCAAAATTGAGAGCAAGACCAACATCTTTGGTCCAAGGATGATTTTTCACAAAAAGGTCTGCGCCATTCAGTCCTAATTCCTCGGCATCGGTAATCAATATTATAATGTCATTCTTAGGGGTTTTGCCTTCTTCCAAAAAGGCCCGAACGCCTTCAAGAATGGTAGCTACTCCACTTCCTGCATCGCTTGCGCCCAATGACGAATGGGGACTGCTATCATAATGGGTCATTACAACTAAAGCCTTTCCTTGCTGTTTCCCCTCAATTCTTGCTAAAATGTTGGTGGCTTTGCTTAAGTTGCCCCAATCACCCGTGGTATAACCCTCTTGGGTGATGGTTTTAAGCCCCATTTTTTTAAGCTCTGAAATGATATAGGCCCTTACGCGTTCATGACCCGGAAAGCCAACACCATGCGGTTCTTTTGAGATGTTTTTCACATGCTCCAAAGCACGGTCTACCGAGAATTCGGTTTTGCCAATGTCGGCATCGGGTTGGTAAGAAGGCATCAAGGATTTGTAGCTCCAATAGACCGCCCATGCCAGTAGAAAAAGGGCGAGGGATTTTGAAAATTTCATAGTCAGCTAAGTTGGTCATTAAATTTATGAAAATATCAAAGGTTGGCACATTTGCGTGCAAAAGATTTAAATAATTCGAGGAAATTTCTTATATTCATTAATTAACCTTTAACATCAACGGTATGGGAATCAAGAGTTTTCAAGGGGCTAGATCTAAGGAATCTTCAAAAAAAGAGTACAATGCCCCGATACTAGTTGAAGATTATATGACCAAGAAGTTAATTACGTTTTCTCCAGAACAATCCATCTTGGAGGTGATGGAAGCATTTGCCAAACATCATATTTCAGGGGGTCCGGTGATGGACAAAAATGGATTTTTGGTGGGAATTATTTCCGAAGCGGATTGCATGAAACAGATTTCGGAGAGCCGTTATTTCAATCAACCTATTTTGGATAAAAGCGTAGAACGTTATATGACCAAAAATGTGGAGACAATCCCACATGATATGAGCATTTTTGATGCTGCGGGTGTTTTTGACAAACATAAACGGAGAAGGCTTCCCGTAATGAAAAATGACATTCTGGTGGGACAGATCAGCCGAAAGGATATTGTCGTCGCTGCTTTAAAATTAAGTGCCCAAAATTGGAAGTAGCGCAATATCATTCGCGCCTCACAATCATGTAACGGTCATTGTCCAAAGGCAAATAACCTAGATCATAAAGGAAGTAATATGTACTTCCTTTTTTTGTGGTATATAGATTGGTAATGTAATCGAAGTCGAAACCTTTATCCATAAGCCGCATTTTGGTGGTAGTGGTCTTACCTCCTTTTAGGGTGAAACCGCTAAGTATCCTATAGTTCTTTCTAAGCTTATTATTGATGTTCCGTAGTAGGTTCTTGCTGTCTTTGTTAAGTCGGTTGTTATGACTGTTTCTGCAATGGTCCGAACAGAATTTCTTATCAATGCGGCCCACCAACTTATCACCACATTCCAAACAGGTTCTCGTAATCATGGTTAAGATTTAGGTAACCACAATATCGTGTTTTTTTAATAACCCTATTAGATTGTCTTTCGAGAACCGTGTTCTTTTTAAACGGTTCTCTTCCGGATTGATATTAAAACCAAAAGAGGTGGTAAGGTCCGCTTTGTCCAAAACGGTCTGTGAAAAAATAGTTTTTTCCAAGTTGCAGTTTTGAAATAATGAAGAAGTAAGATCAGTTTGGGTGAAGTCCGTTTCTTCCATGGAACATGCGATAAACTTCGTTTGAGGAAGGGAAAGTTCAAAGAATGAAGCAAAGCCTAGATTGCAGTGATCGAAGCTCATTGACATGAGTAGCGTGTCACAGTCTTCAAAACGCAAACCTACCAGTTTTGAGTCTTTAAAAGAGCATTCCTTAAAGGTAGTATGCTTCAGGTTGGCATTGGTTAAGTCACAATCCACAAACTCGCACTCCATAAAGTGTTGATTGTCCAGATACCCATTGGAGAAGATACAATTCTTAAATGTGCAACTCTCGTATTCGCCTTTCGGTAGTGGATTTTGTTTATAATCAAAGCCCTTAAAAAGCTTATCACAAATGAAGGGTTTCTGCATACGATATTTCTATTCCTTCATCAAGATAGCGGGTAAATTCAATTGGTCATAGAGGGTATTGAACTTCGCCATCTCGGTGTCAACAATGGCTTTCTTTTCGTTTTCAAAAGCCCTCCATTGAGCCAAAAGGTCTCTTAGACGTTCCTTGGCCCCCTCCGTCACTTTTGGTTCTGCAGAACCCACGAATCCTTTGAGATGCATAAAATCGGCATTCAACTGGTTGTGGAAGTTGATAACATCCTGAAAGGTTTTCTGTTTGGGTTGGATGAGATTTTCCTCCCAAGTTTTAATACGCTCTACCAATGAGTCTCCTATTTTCAAAAGCTCGCTCGCACTTTCGTTGTCTTTTAAGAGTTTTTTGTAACCCAAAAGCTGTGTTTTGGCCGAACGCATTTGGTTTACTGCCTTGTGCATGGACCGAATGGCATTCTCTATCTGGTTCAAAACTTGTTGTTGTTCTGCATATTCCGCTTCGGTGGCTTTGATTTTCGGATTGGGCAACAAAGTAACATTGGTTTCAACCGTTTTATCCTCAAGAGTGAGTCTAAGGGAGTAGTTTCCGGGAGCGACCCTGGCGCCGCTATAATTCCCAAAAACGAACACCTTATCCACCTCTGGAATTCTTTCCTTTCTTAAATCCCAATTAAATCGATTGTACCCTTTCTTTGAAGGAAGCACCACCGGCTTTGGAGGGCCTCCGGGCCAAGATTTAAAATCCTCTGGTTTTTTGTTGGTCAAGGTCCGGATGATTTTTCCATTTTGGAGCACTTCCAATTTTAAGTCCAAAGAATCGGCATCCTCTGGAAGGAAATAATCAAAGATTACTCCTGTTTTTGGGTTTTGCCCCAATCCAGGAACCGGTTTTCCCGGACTACTTCCGAAAATACGATAGGTATCCTTGGGAGGGAACAGAATTAAATCGTTTTCTATGCCTGTGTTGTTCTGAATGGGCGATAAGTCGTCCAAAATCCAGAAAGAACGACCCGCAGTTGCTGCCACCAAGTCATTATCCTGAATGATAAGGTCATTAATAGGAACTTCGGGGAGATTCAATTGGAATGGTTGCCAATTTTGGCCATCATCAAAGGAAATGTACAATCCGGTTTCAGTACCCGCATAGAGAAGCCCCTTTTGTTTTTTGTCTTCCCGAACCACACGAACAAAGGTGTGTTTATCGATAATGCCATTGGTGATCTTGGTCCAAGTTTGTCCATAATCCTTGGTTTTGTAGACATAGGGCCGTAAATCGAGGAACTTATAACGCATTACAGTTAGGTATGCGGTAGCTGGGTCGTGTGGAGAAACCTCAATGCTATTGATAATGCCCTCTGGCAAATTGGTTGGTGTAATATTCTCCCAGTTCGCTCCCCCATTTTTGGTGATATGTACAAGTCCATCATCACTTCCGGCATACAACACACCTTGCTCATGGGGGGATTCCACCAAATACATAATGGTATTGTAGTTTTCGCCTCCTGCAGCCTCGTTGGTATAGGGTCCCCCACCAGGGCCCTGTTTTTCGACCTCATTTCGGGTGAGATCAGGACTGACGGCTTCCCAACTATGACCTCCGTCCTGTGTTTTGAATACAACATTTCCGGCATGATAAATGGTATTTCGGTCATGTGGGGAACTGATGATAGGGGCATTCCAGTTGTAGCGGTATTTAAAATCTTTCGGGACTTTTCCCAAGCCCAATTCAGGATATTCCTTGATAGGCTTTCCCTCGTTGGATGCTTTCACCCATTTTTCAATGATACCTTGATAACATCCGCCATAAACCACTTCAGGATTGTCGGGGTCAAAAGCCAAATACGCACTTTCACAGCCTGCGACCGAATACCAATCTTTCCAATCGATACCATTGTCATTGGTTCGACTTGCGATGGCAATCGCGGAATTGTCCTGCTGCCCTCCATACACATTGTAAGGCACAAGGTTGTCTGTAATTACGCGGTAAAACTGAGAGGTAGCCTGATTTTGTTGGGTGCTCCAGCTTTTACCTCCATTGTTGGAGATATTGGCCCCGCCATCGTTCGAATTGATCATAATGGAATTGTCAAAAGGATGTATCCATAAATGGTGGTTGTCGCCATGTGGAGTGGGTAAAGGGGTAAAGCTTTTCCCCCCATCGATGGATTTGGTGACCGGAGCGTTGAGCACGTAGACCACATTCTCATCCTGTGGGTCGGCGAAGATTTCCATATAATACCAAGAACGCGCTATATTGATTCTGTCCGAATTGATTTGTTTCCACTTTTTTCCGGCATCATCACTTCGATACACTCCGCCTTTTTTTCCTTCCGCTTCAATCACTGCAAAAACAAGTTCTGGATTGGCCCTTGAAACCGAGATTCCGGCTTTACCAAATTCCTTGGGAAGGCCTTCTTCCATTTGCTTCCATGTTGTTCCTCCGTCGGTGGATTTATAAAGCCCTGAACTTGGTCCACCTGATTCCATTTTCCAGGGAAACCGCTGGTGCTGCCACATAGCTGCATAGAGAATCAAAGGGTTGTTCATGTCCATCGAAAGAGAGGAGGCCCCGGTAATATTGTCGACAAAAAGTACTTTCTCCCAGCTATTGCCCCCATCGGTGGAACGATAAACGCCCCGGTCTTGGGTTGGGGCATATTGGGCCCCCTGGGCAGTAACAAAAATGATATCAGGATTTTGTGGATGGATGACCACATCTGAAATGTGCCGGGTTTCATCCAATCCCATGTGCTTCCAGGTTTTGCCTGCATCGGTGGATTTATAAACTCCATCGCCCATTGAGGTCATAACCCCTCGGGCCGCATGTTCTCCCATACCGACCACAACGATGTTCGGATTGCTTTCAGCTACGGCGATGGCACCAACCGTACCTGTTTTGAGTTGACCATCTGAAATGTTCTTCCAAGTGATACCATCGTCAACGGTTTTCCAAATACCACCTCCGGTTGATCCCATATAATAGGTCATGGGCTGACCGACCACCCCAGATGATGTTACGCTTCGCCCTCCACGAAACGGACCTATGTTACGCCACTTTAAACCATGGAACATGGAATCTTGGAGTACAATTTTTGGGGGTTGAGTATTTCTTTTTCGGCGCTGCGATTGGGTATTGACGGGGAATAAGAATGCCAATACCAGAAGGAATTGAATGATTTTCATTTTGGTCAAATTAGTCCTTGGAAAGATACGAAACAGAACTTGAACTGTTAAGAAAAAGATAAAAATGAAATTTTATTTGGAATGAACGTTCCGATATTTATATGTTTGTATCGGAATGAACGTTCCAAAATAAAAACAACGAATAAAATTTAATATCATGAAGAAATTAGAAAACAAAGTAGCCATCGTAACCGGAGCCACAAGTGGCATGGGTTTGGAAACCGCAAAAAGATACCTTGATGAAGGTGCCAAAGTGGTTTTGACCGGAAGGAGCCAAGAAAAATTGGATGCCCTAAAAGGAGAATTATCAGGAGATTATCTGTTGGTCAAGGCAGAAGCTTCAAGTACCTCGGACAGTAGGGATTTAATCGCCCAAACCGTGAATCATTTCGGAAAAATTGACATCTTATTTTTAAATGCAGGGATTTTTAGACTTGAGACCATTGATGGTTTGACCGAGGAAATATTTGATGAGGTTCACAACATCAACGTTAAGGGTCCTGTTTTTACGGTCCAGGCCGCTTACAACCATTTTAATGAAGGCGCCAGTATCATTTTTAACACCTCGGTGGTCAATATCAAAGGTTTTGGAGGAATGACCGCTTACGCTTCGAGCAAGGCAGCTTTGCGTTCCATTGTACGTACGCTGGCTGCTGAGTTTGGTCCCAAAGGTATTCGTGTCAATGCCATTGCTCCTGGTCCAATTGATACACCAATTTATGTTAAACACAATGTTCCGCAAGAAAATATTGATGCCATGGCCTCCAATTTTCCATCCATGGTTTCTTTGGGGAGATTTGGAAAAGCTGATGAGATTGCTGCAACTGCTGTATTCTTAGCTTCTTCGGATAGTAGCTACATCACGGGAACGGAAATCCCGGTGGATGGCGGATTCGCGCAGGTGTAATTT
>NZ_JANQIH010000229.1 GCF_028282265.1 Allomuricauda sp. | reverse complement strand
AAAGAATATCAAGAATGTCTGCTCAAAGCCAAGGCGATGCGCAGTGTTTTGGAGGAAAACAATGGTTAATCCTTAATTTTGTGCGTGCTTCAAAGATTTCAACAACATATTGAAACCCATTTTCCCTTCTTAAGAAAAAATAGATTGCTGATTGCCTGCAGTGGAGGGGTGGATAGTATGGTCTTAACACATATATGTCATCAACTACAGCTGGATATTGTGCTGGCCCATTGTAATTTTAATCTTCGAGGGGAAGAAAGTGATGCTGATGAAAAGTTTGTGGTTGATTTTGGTGAAAAGACCGGAATTCGTGTTTTAACCACATCCTTTGATACCAAGGCATTTAAGGAATCCTTTCGGGGGTCTATCCAAATGGCAGCCCGAAAATTGAGGTATGATTGGTTTGAAGAGCTTCTTGATGCGCAAAAAAGAGATTATGTTTTGACAGCCCACCATGCCGATGATAGTCTAGAAACTTTCTTGATTAATCTTTCTCGGGGCACTGGAATCGATGGGTTGTCTGGCATTCCTGAGGTCAATGGAAGAATAGTTCGCCCGCTTTTACCTTTTTCACGAGACGAAATTCTAGAATACGCCCAAGAGAACCAATTGGGTTGGCGCGAGGATACGAGTAATTCAGATACGAGATATCTAAGAAATCAAATAAGAAAGGAAATTGCTCCTAAGCTTAAAAAGTTGCATCTGACTTTCCTTCAGAACTTTTTGAGGACTCAAAATCATTTGCTCCAATCAAAAGAGCTTTTGAACAACATAGTGGAAGAGGCACGAACCAAGCTCTTCATCAATCAGGAAGATTCCATAAAAATCAATATAGCCAAACTTCGGGAACTTCAACCTGTGGAGGCCTATATGTATCATCTGTTCCAACCCTACGGATTCAATCAACAAGAGGATTTGATTTCTTTACTCGATGCCATGAGCGGAAAGGAAATTCACTCAAAAACATATCGCTTATTAAAAGATAGGGACCATTTGTTATTGAAAAAACACACACAAAGTGAGTCGAGTTTTTTTTTAATATATCAGGGTCAAGTTTCTTTGGAGTCTCCTATTCCCCTTAAAATAAAGGAAGTGGAGAATTTGGATAATCCCGCCAAAAATAGGGTGTTTTTAGATAAGGAAAAGTTAAACTATCCGTTGTTATTAAGGAAATGGGAAAAAGGCGACTATTTTTATCCATTAGGTATGGAGGGAAAAAAGAAGGTGTCCAAATTTTTCAAGGATGAGAAAATGGATGTCTTTTCCAAAGAAAACCAATGGATACTTTGTTCAGGGGAGGATATTGTTTGGATTATAGGAAGAAGGGCCGACGAGCGCTTCAAAATAGACGAATCTACCCAACAGATTCTTAAAATCACGGTTAGCGAATGAGATTTTTAGTACTACTTCTTACTGTTTTTTTTACTACGGTCACCGCTTTTGGACAATCGGAGGAGAATCCGGCAATATGGTCTCATTCGGTTGAAAAAGTATCGGATTCGGAATATACACTTACATTTAAAGGAGTGATCCAGGACGGATGGCATGTCTATTCCCAGTATACTGCGGAAGGAGGATCTTTGCCCAGTGAATTCACCTTTGAAGGAGCAGGAGAGGACTATGAACTGGTGGGTAAGACCGAGGAAACCGAAACCATAACCGAATACAGTGATATTTTTGAAGTAGACGAAACTTTCTTCAAGGGAGAAGCAGTTTTTACCCAAAAAATAAGGCTACTAAATCCTGAAGTCAATCAGATTTCGGTGAATCTGTTTTATCAAATCTGCAAGGAAGTCTGCATTCCCATGGATGAGCTTTTTCAAATTTCATTGGATGGCTCAGGCTTTGTGGCAGAAGCCAAAAATTTGGATGAGGAAAGTATTTTATTGGGGGAATCCCTAAAATTGGATTTAAAGAACAAGGAGTATCTCTCCAAAGGAAATTTGGAAAATGGTACGGCCAAATCGAACCTTTGGATGATATTCGGGCTTGGATTTCTAGGAGGTCTTATCGCACTTTTGACCCCCTGCGTTTTTCCCATGATTCCCCTTACGGTTTCGTTTTTTACAAAACGAACCCAACAAAGGTCCAAAGGTATTATTGATGCAATGCTCTACGGGTTTTTCATTGTATTGATTTATTTCCTGCTTAGTCTACCTTTTCATTTGTTCGATTCGGTGGACTCCCAAATATTGAACACCATAGCCACCAATGTTTGGCTGAACATTTTCTTCTTCGTAATATTTGTCTTTTTTGCATTTTCCTTTTTTGGATATTATGAGTTGACCCTTCCGAGCTCATGGGCAAACAAGATGGACGAAACGTCCAATAAAGTAGGAGGGGCCTTGGGTATTTTCTTT
>NZ_JANQIH010000223.1 GCF_028282265.1 Allomuricauda sp. | reverse complement strand
TATTTGGAAAACTCACATTGAATGCTGCCAATAGCATCACGGCCAAACCAAACATTCCTATTAGGGTTGCAATTCTTTGATTTTTGCTTAAGTTTTTCGGAGGTTGCCCCGTAAGGGCCATACTTCTGTCGTAAGTGCTCATGTTTTTTCGAGTTGAGTGTGCAGATTACTTAATCGGTAATTGGTTAACTGAATTGAAATATTCTTTTTAGACTTTTCTTTTTCGTTTTTATGCTTTTTCCGAAATCTGAATTGAATTTGGAAACAATATCAGATTCGTAGTTCTTATAAAACTCAGGGTCAAAATTGGCATCGATAAGATGTTCCATGACGTAGTCCATATTTTTCCCTTCGGTCAACCATCGGTCGAAAATCTCATGCCGCATCCGTATTCCGAAGGTGTTAATGCCCAGAAATTGGTTGCTTTCCTTGTGGAAGGAAAGTGTGACACAGAGTTTTTCCTCAGGATGTCTCCAATGAAAGTGCTCTTCATAGTCTTTACGGCCTCTATTGGAGAAAACCCATCCGTAGGTTTGATATTCAATATCCAAGAATTTGGCAGAGTTGAACCAGTGTCCAGGTTTGTATTCAATTCGGTTCCCACAGATGGTTTGGGCTATCGTTTCCCCCATCATACGACCTGTGTACCAAACGGCTTCAATAGGTCTTCGATTTCCGATGGCTTCGTGCTGTTCGGCACAATCGCCGATGGCATACACATCTTTGACATTGGTCTCCAAAAACCGGTTTACTTTGACACCTCGGCCCAACTCAATCCCTGAATCCCTTAGAAATTCAATATTGGGTGTGACCCCGGCAGTGAGACCAACCATGTCGCACGGAATCTCCTCATCATTTTCGGCAACTATCACCGATTTGACCTTACCATTTTCATCTGCTACTATTTCCTTGAGGTTAGAACTCAACCGCAGATCGATATGATGTTCGCGAATGTGTTCATTAATCATCTGAGATTCTCCCTCAGGTAATACACCATTCCAAAAACTGCTCTCCCGTACCAAAAAAGTAACAGGGATGTCCCGACTCCGGAGCATTTCGGCCAATTCTATTCCGATTAATCCTCCTCCAACAATCACGGCTCGTTTGCAGACGTCTTTATTTGGAGCGTTCACCTCTAGCTGATCAAGGTCTTGTTTGGAATATAGACCTTGCACTCCGTGAAGATCTTGTCCGGGCCATCCAAATTTGTTGGGTTTGGATCCCGTTGCAATTATCAGTTTATCATAATGAATGGCTTTTGCCCCATCAATCAGCAGTTTTTTGTTTTCAGGCTCTACTTGGGTGACATAACCTCGTACTAGCTCTATTCGATTTTTTTCCCAGAACCAATTCTCATAGGGCTGAATGTGATCGAACTTCATATGCCCCATATACACGTACATCAAGGCTGTTCTTGAGAAAAAGTAATCGGTCTCGGCCGAAATGATGATGATTCTTTTGTTGGAGAGCTTTCGGATATGTCTGGCTGCGGAAACCCCAGCGATACCATTTCCGATAATTACGATGTTTTCCATTGGATAATTGGTGTTGGTAGATGTGTCGCTTTTAAAGATAGGAACTTAACGTAAGGGTATAATTTAGAAAGAATTTAAATTTTTCACTTTACCGTAAGGTTATCCCTGTTGTTTCGTACGTGTAACCTATTGATTGCTAAAATCTTAAATAAATCATAAAAAATTGGGGGATTCTGTATGTTGTGAAATTTGGCCTCGACAGAAGCAGCAGTTTCAATCAACTAAAACCTGATTTAAAGATGAAAGCTAAAAAAACACTAATCATATTACTAACTGCGTTTACCGTTAGTTTAGGTTTTGGTCAAGGCACTTCAGACTTCTTTGCCAAGGCCGATAATTTCTTCAAGACTTACGTAAACCAAGGTCGTGTTGCCTACAAGGATATTAAAGCAAATCCTGCCAGTCTCAATGAGCTTTTGGACATTGCCAAGGATACCTCTATTCCCAAGAGTGATGCAAAAACCTATCAGGCTTTTTGGATCAATGCATACAACCTTTCCGTGATAAAAGGAATTGTGGATAACTATCCCATCAAATCGCCGTTGGATAAAGCTGGTTTTTTCGATAAGACCACCTATGACATTGGTGGGAAGAACATCACCTTAAATGATATTGAGAACAAAGTACTTCGAGCCAACTTTCCTAAGGAAGCCCGTTTCCATTTTGTATTGGTGTGTGCAGGTCTGGGATGTCCTCCAATTATCGACAGAGCTTACACACCTGAAAAGCTGGAGGCCCAGTTACAAAAACAGACCGAGTTGTCGCTTAACAATCCAGATTTTGTGAGAGTCAAAGGAAAAAAAGTACAGCTTTCCCAAATTTTTGAATGGTACAATGGCGATTTCACCCAAGAGGGTAAAAGCTTGGTGGATTTTGTAAACATCTACCGCAACGAAAAAATTGATTCCGGTTCCAAGGTGGGATACTACCCTTACGATTGGAAACTGAACGAAACCAAATAAAAACGTTTTAAACAACAATCATCATGAAACATTTTAAGGGCCATTTGGTTATGGCAGGACTTCTTTTGTGTTCGGTTTTGGGATTTTCCCAAGATAACGACGTGCCTCAAGGAAGTAACATTCAAAACTTGACTCCATCGAAACTTATCGGAAAAGGGCAGTGGGACATTAAATGGTTCAACAATTTATATACGGAGACTGAGGATACCTTTAGTGGTGATATTCCAAGGAATGTATTTTTTACCTCCACGCTTGATATTTTTACTGGAGTAGGCCAAAATCGACGTGTAAATCTTGGGTTATTACTGGAATTTCGGTCGAATACAATTGGAGGCAGAGGGCTGTTTGATTTTTTGTCCTTTGATGGAGAAGAGGGTACCGCAAGATCAGGACTGACATCCATTGCGCCGGCTATTAAATTCACACCGTTTGCCAACGTGAACAATTTTTCAATCCAAAGTGGATTTTTTATCCCATTGGTCGACAACGAGACCGAAAATGGGGTCTTCTTAGATCAAAACGGATTCATTTGGCAAAATCGATTCTTCTACGACTATTCTTTCGCACAGGGGAAATGGCAGTTGTTTTCCGAAATCAACTCTGAACTTAACTTTGGCGATGAGGCCGATAGTTTTGCAAATAACAGTTTGCGTTTAACCCCAGGGCTCTTTTTGAGCTATTTTCCAAGTTCAAAGTTTACCGTATTGGTTTTGGCGCAACATTCCCAATTATTGGATTTGGGGGGAAATGAATTTTCCCAAGATTTTACAGCGTTAGGTGGTGGTTTAAAATACCAGCTTACCAAAGAATTGAATATTGAAGGACTTTACACGAATTTCGTGAGAGGGAACGATACGGGTCTGGGACAAACATTTAACATAGGATTGCGAGCCGTGTTCTAGGATTCAATTCACAGAAAAAACTAATTTAGAAGTCTTAACTTTCAATCATGAAACGATTAGGGCTTCTTTTTTTATGCTGTTTACAATTCTCCTGCAGCAGTCAAAAAGTTTACAAGATCAATGGGGTAAGTTTTGTTGGATCCCGCGAAAGGGTAAGTCAGGAACATGTTGACCCGGTTTTAAACGTCAATGCCAACTATGCGGCAGTGATGCCCTTTGGATTTACAAGAAACCTAAGTTCTCCTAAGGTGATTTTTGATACGGACCGACAGTGGTACGGAGAAACTAAAAAAGGAGCAAAGCAGTACATTAAAATGCTTCAGGAAAATGGAGTGAAGGTAATGCTCAAACCCCAAATATGGGTATGGCGGGGGGAGTTTACCGGGGATATCATGATGGAATCCGAAGAAGACTGGAAAACCTTGGAAGATACTTATAAGGATTTCATTCTGAGCTACGCCCAATTAGCCGAGGAGACCCAATGTGAGATTTTTTGTATTGGCACAGAACTGGAAGAGTTTATCAAAAATCGTCCCGACTATTGGAAGGGCCTAATTGGTGAGGTTAAAGAACTGTACAAAGGCAAACTTACATATGCCGCAAACTGGGATGAATATTCAAGGACACCATTTTGGAACCAGTTGGATTTTATAGGGGTCGATGCCTATTTTCCACTTTCAGAAGAACGTTTCCCAACGCTTGATGAGCTAAAGTCAGGTTGGCAACCTTGGAAGACGAGATTGGTTGAGTTTTCACAAAAAAATGAACGCCCTGTGCTTTTTACCGAGTTTGGCTATCGCAGCATGGACTTCACCGCGAAGAAACCCTGGCTGGTAGATAGAAACGAAATGGACGTGAATCTTGAGGCACAGGCTGATGCCACAAGAGCCGTTTTTGAGGAATTTTGGGAAGAGGATTGGTTTGCCGGAGGGTTCGTTTGGAAATGGTTTATCCATCATGGGGATTCGGGAGGAGCCGAAGACAATCGTTTTACACCACAAAATAAGCCTGCAGAGGTTGTTATCCGTAATTTTTATAGCAATTATTAGACCAAGGGATAGAATAACCATCTCTTGAGCTAGTGGCCCATAAAACTTTCACTTTTTTACTTCTTTTTATCGTCTGGATAAATGCTTGGGGGCAGCGGCCTTTGGTGGAATCTGTTAGCTTTCAGGGGAATCAAAAAACAAAGACTTCATTTTTAAAGAAGATAATAGGGCTAAAATCGGGAATGCCCTTGGACTCTATGGTTATTGACCAAGATATCTACAAATTAAAAAGACTTCCCTCAGTGTCCCATGCCTACGTTCAAGTAGCTAAAAACGAGGGGACCGAGGGCTTCAAGGTCACTTACGGTATCGAGGAAAATTTTACACTCATTCCTTTTGCCAATGTATACACCTCCAATGATGACGAGTTTGCATTTCGAATAGGACTACAAGAGTTCAATGCCTTTGGGCAGAACATTACTTTGGGAGGCTTTTATCAAAGAGATATTTTCGATTCTTTTGGCGCTCATATTCGAGCACCTTTTATTTTTGGTAAAAAGTGGGGCCTTGCATTGAATTATCAGGACCTTACCACTCAAGAGCCTGTTTTTTTGGATGAAGGAACGGCCGAATATCGTTACAATAACGAGTCCATTGAACTTTTAGCTTTATTTCAGCTATCTTTTAAGAACAGATTC
>NZ_JANQIH010000159.1 GCF_028282265.1 Allomuricauda sp. | reverse complement strand
AGACCATTGAAACGAAAGAAGAACGTGTGAATTTGGTGTATGGCCTTGAGGTAACAGTGACCAATGACGGGACCCTCAAAATTGGAATGCCGGGGGAGGTAATCTTCAATTCAAGTTCGGAGGAATGAAAGCCATCAGCATTCATAATATCAGTAAAAGCTATAACGGCACCAAAGCTTTGGAAAACATCAGTTTTGATGTTCAAAGGGGGCAGCTTTTTGGACTCATCGGCCCTGACGGAGCAGGAAAATCCACCTTGTTTCGCATACTCACGACCCTCCTTTTGGCAGACGAAGGCGAAGCGTTTGTGGATGGTCTTCATGTAGTAAATCAGTATCAAGAAATTAGAAAAAGGGTAGGCTATATGCCCGGACGATTTTCACTGTACCAAGATCTGAGTGTTGAGGAAAACCTATCCTTTTTCGCAACCATTTTTGGCACCACCATTGAAGAAAACTATGATTTGGTAAAGGATATTTATGTACAGATTGAACCTTTTAAGAAAAGGCTGGCAGGAAAACTCTCAGGAGGGATGAAGCAAAAATTGGCACTATCCTGTGCTTTGATTCATAAACCCACTGTTTTGTTTTTAGATGAGCCTACCACAGGAGTGGATGCGGTCAGCCGAAAGGAGTTTTGGGATATGCTCAAAAGTCTGAAAGAAAAAAACATTGCCATTCTGGTAAGTACCCCTTATATGGATGAGGCCACCCTCTGTGATGAGATTGCCCTTATTCAAGAGGGCAGAATTCTTAAGATAGATGAGCCCCAAAACATGATAGAGCGGTTTGACAAACCGCTATTCGCTGTAAAAACCAATAGCACCTATCAATTGCTTAAGCATTTGAGGTTAAAGCCCTATACACATAGCGTGTTACCTTTTGGAGAATGCCTACATCTCATAACATCTGGGGTTTTGTCAGCCACCAATATTCAAAAACAATTGAAATCGGAAGGGTTTACCGATGTGGTCGTATCAAAAATCAAAGCCAGCATTGAAGACGTTTTTCTTGACCTATCCCATAAAAATGAGAAGTATGCGTAACGGTAGGGTCATTCAGGTAGAAGCTTTGACGAAACAATTTGGGGATTTTAAAGCTGTGGACCACATCTCCTTTCATGTGGAAAAAGGGGAAATTTTCGGATTCTTGGGCGCCAATGGAGCGGGAAAGACCACAGCGATGCGCATGTTGACCGGTTTGAGCAAACCTTCTTCGGGCAAAGGCACCGTGGCTGGGTTCGATGTTTTAAAAGAGTCGGAACGGATAAAGGAACGCATAGGATATATGTCCCAAAAGTTCAGTTTGTACGAGGATCTCACCGTGAAGGAAAACATTCGTTTTTACGGCGGCATTTATGGGCTTTCAAAGAACCAAATCGAAGTAAAGACGACACAAATTCTAAAGGAGCTAAATCTTATTGAAGTGGGCACCAAACTGGTGAGGTCGCTGCCTTTGGGCTGGAAACAGCGATTGGCATTTGCAGTTTCCATGGTGCATGATCCTGAAATTGTTTTTTTGGACGAACCTACCGGAGGTGTAGACCCCAATGTGAGAAGACAGTTTTGGGAAGCTATCTATCAGGCAGCGGAATTGGGCCGAACCATATTTGTGACTACCCACTACATGGATGAAGCGGAATATTGTGACCGAGTTTCCATTATGGTGAGCGGTAAAATTGAAGCCTTGGACACACCTGATAATCTGAAGGAAACCTTCAAGGCAGAATCTATGGACGAAGTGTTTTTAAAATTGGCGAGATGAAAAAGTTGTTTTTAAAGTTGATTCAGTCCATTATGGACAGACTCGCCCAGATAGAACATGCGCATTAAATGAGACCAGGGGTGATGATGCCCAATGCAGCTTCAATGCCCGTTTAGTAAACTAGGTTTCGGGGCAAACAAAGAAGCGATGTACGAAATATTGAACAACAAATAATTAAAACAGAGAAAAATGGGAAGATTAATAGTGTTGATTATGAGTTTTTATGTGACCGGTCTAGCATTTGCTCAAGAGAAATGTGACATTACCATTGAGGTTACCGACATAAGCGATGAAGGAAAAGGTCAGGTGGTTTTTATGCTTTGGGATAAGGAGGATGGTTTCCCAAATGAGAGAAACAAGGCTTATAAAATTGGGAAAGTGAATGACTTTGGAAGCTCAGTAAGCTTTACTTTTAAAGGCGTTTCCCAGGGTACCTATGCCGTTTCTGTTCACCAAGACAAGGACGAAGACGGTGAAATGAAGACCAATTTTATCGGAATCCCAAGAGAGCCTGTAGGTGCTAGCAATCTTACTTCCATGGGGAAACCAAAATTCCAAAAATGCAAGTTCTCCACTAATGGGGCTGAAGAAAAAATCAATATCAAATTCATTGTAGCGAACTAAAGTGATTAAAGTATTTTGGGCATTCGTTAAAAAAGAGTTCTATCACATTTTACGTGATAAAAGAACCCTTTTGATTCTTTTTGGCATGCCCTTGGCACAAGTTCTCATTTTTGGGTATGCCGTTACCAACGAATTCAGAGATGCGGAGATTGATGTTTTGGATTATGCCAAAGATGAAACAAGTGAACAGTACATAAACCATCTACAAAGCTCAGGAAACTTCAGGGTTCGAAGAATACTTGCTTCGCAAAGTGAGGTGGAAGAGGGCATGAAAGGGGGTAAAACTAAGCTTGTGGTTTCCATCCCAGAAAATTTTTCAGAAGATTTCTATGCTGGCAGCCCGACAAAAATCCAAGTGGTCACTGATGGGTCCGACCCCAACAATGCGAATACCTTGGTTCAGTACCTAACGGAAATGACCCAGAGTTTTCAGCGCTTGAAGCGAAACGAGGCCCCCAATCCATATTCCATTCAGGTCGCTAGCCGTATGATGTATAATCCGCAACTGGCCAGTGCCTATAATTTTGTACCGGGAACGATTGCCCTGATTCTTTTGATCATATGCGCCATGCTCACCTCGTTGACCATAGCAAAGGAGAAAGAAATCGGCACTATGGAAATTCTTTTGGTCTCTCCCCTTTCCCCATTGCTTATTATTTTGGGAAAAGTGGCACCCTACGCATTGTTGTCCTTTATCAATGCGATAATGGTAATTCTCATCGGCTTTTTTGTTTTTGAAGTCCCGGTTCTGGGAAATACCATATTGCTTTTGGGTATGTGCTTTTTATATGTTCTTACGGCCTTAAGTCTCGGGATTTTTATTTCCACTACAGTTAAAACCCAACAAGAAGCCATGATGAAATCTTTAATGGGACTGATGATGCCCTCCATGTTGTTGTCCGGTTTTATTTTTCCTTTGGGAAGCATGCCCGTAATACTAGAATACATCGGAAAAATAATTCCCGCTACCTATTTCATACGGATATTGAAGGGGGTCATGTTACGCGGTGTGGGCCTTAATTTCATCCTTTTTGAAGTTGGGGTGCTTTTGGTCATGACCCTGGGCTTTCTGTTGTTATCCTGGCGGAATTTTAAAAT
>NZ_JANQIH010000123.1 GCF_028282265.1 Allomuricauda sp. | reverse complement strand
ACTTCTTGACGGTAGAAAGGCAACTTCCAACAAGAGGGCTTTTTCTTGGGCTTCTTCTCAAAATACAAATGTTAACTGGGATAAAAGAGCAAGATGGACGATTGACGGAAAATATTATACTTCTTCAGGAGTGAGCGCGGGGATGGACATGGCATTAGGATTCTTAGCCGATAGACACGGAATTGCTTTTGCAAGAAATGTTGCCAAACAGATTGAATACAACTGGATTGAGAACAAAGACAATGACAGTTTTGTAGCGGAATAGATAATATGACCGATAGAGGCTTCTGTCAAAAAAAAGTGCAATTCCCTGAGGTTCGAAAAAACAGTAATGGTATATACCAAATTCAAGGTATCTATTTTTGGTAGGGTTCTCACGAAAAAAAGAAGCATGGTTTCGTGCCGGCAAAAAAACCAGTAATCCTCCTTACTGTGATGGTTCTCACAATGCGTAGATATTTCCTTTGGATTGTGTTATCTACCTCATATACAGCCTGTTGATTTTGTTAACAATTTGTTAATTAGGATTTTTTAAAGTACCTTGGTTGAAACACCGACCAAGTATGACAGCTTCTCAAAAAAACCTTCCTAAGCGAATTATTATCTTTTCTTTATTGGTTAGTCTTTTTTTTGTGGGATATGCTTTATGCAATTGCTACGCGGATGAAATTAGCCAGAAGGTAACCAATGCCATAGCAGATGCCATACCCGACATGGATAATGCCATTGCCAAACTTTGATATCAAAAACTATTTTAAGTTGGTTTGCTCCTAAGGAATCAGGGGTTGGAATTCTTTATTTTGGTAAGAAAAGCGTACACCACTGACATCTTGTATGCTACCTTATAGTAAGGCAATCTTCTTGACACACGCATCACGGTTGAAATATATAGAAACTGACCTTTTCTTTTGGTAAAACAATATGTCCTGAATCTACAAGCATATCGGTGACTTTTGAATATAAGATATGGTATACCCACATAAAATATTCCTCATAACTGACTTCGTTGGAATATGTTGAACGCTCATACTCTTTCCTCAGTAGTAAATCATTGTTCACCAAAATATCAATTAAATAGGGTTTAAAATAATTTGCCAGTTCTTGGATTTCCGCCTGGCATTCCTGAGTGACAATGGGATAATTAAACTCTTCCCCTTCCTTTAAGCTTTTGTACGTGTCACTAATTTGAGCGTTCATCTTCAATACTTCGGGAGTATACCTCTGGTTACCGTAACGACAGAGCATAAACCCGTTATCCGGCTGAACGTGATTTCCGTAAATACCCAAAGCTTCAAAAGATGGATTCTCTTTTTCCTGATAGCTGGCGTAATAGCGCTTATTGTTTCGTTCAGGTCTTTCGACTTTTAAATATGCTCTTTCTATGTTGTTCAGTTGCCCATTATCCAATAAAACATTGCTAAACACTAAAAGTGATAATTCATCCATGGTAAATCTTTTAAAACAACTCACGGATACCGCTTTGATAGAAAGACTGTCTTTAAGTCTTATAATAGTTTTTGAAATCTCGTTAGCGATAGGGTTCAAATCCTCCTTAACTTTTTTGGCCTCCTGCTCTGAGATTATCATTAACCCCGGAACAAAACCATCCGCTGTTTTTTTTAAGAAACCATTGGTTATCAAAATCTCCGTTTTCTCATTAAGTTCTTCCTCACTCCAATCAAAATGTTCTTTAATAGCTTCTACTGTATGGCCATGATGCAACAATATTGGGAGAAAATGAATCGAATCCTGTTTAATGTCAAAATCCGGTCTGTTGTCTCCTCTACTGACCATTTTAAACTCCCAATTCGACAACTTGGGAAGAGCCTTGGTTTCATTGGATTTTTTGCATGAGCAAATCAGTACTAGAAATAGAATCCATCCTATTTTCTTTTTCATCTTTCTAAAGTTTTTCTCGGTTCAAAAAGCAAATGTTAGAGCATTGAAACCAACCGAACAAAATCACTGAAAAAGTCGGTGTCATAATTGAAATCTTTTGAATCTGCCATTCTAATGGCCACAAGATCGGACTCTGGCACAACTACCAAAAAGTTTCCGCGAAAACCATTAGCGTAATACGCCAAGATTTCCTTTCCATATATTTTGGAGCTCCAACCCATATTACTTGGAATTTGTTTGTTTAATATTTGGCTCCAGTTTTCGCCTAATTCTTTTTTCAGAGCCTCAAAAAACTCCTCTTTGGACTCAAATAGCACGTTAAGTAGAGGCATTAACTTCCGTAAAAAATCATTACTTACCCCTTCTTTTTTCCATCGAGACCAAATGGCATCATCAATTATTCTTTTTTCATAACTGGGGAGCCTCCACCAAAGCAATCCCCAAATTGGTGTGAATTCTTGACTTTGTCGGAGTGATTGTTTTACCCAACTCTCTTCTATTATTCTTTTTCCATCATATACGCCATTGTTGAGAAGGAGTTCCCCAAATTTGAGCAAATCTGTTGGTTTGATAATGAATGCTCCATGTAAGGTGGGATTCCCCGATTTGTCCTCTATCCAACTATACTCCTCAATATTCATAGGCTTATAAAACTCATCCACAAAAAAATCATCAAAGGGTTTTCCAGATAATTCTTGAACAATTCCTCCGAGTAGCGAAACCGCTTTGTTGTTATAGCTGACAACTGTCCCTGGCTCATCTGATAGTTCCGCAGCTAATGCTAGTTTTATAATGTTATCTACTTGATAGTCTGGTGCAGGTTCGAGTTCAACACTCGCGTTAGGATTGTTTTGCAATCCAGACGTATGGTTAAGAAGCATCCTAACCGTAATCTTCTTTTTAGTGCCTTGCTTCCATTCCGGAAAAATGGTGTAGACCGGTTGGTCGATGGAATCCAGCAGCTTTTGTTCAATTAACTTGCCTATGGCCAGACTTGCCAACGATTTTCCTGCTGAAGCGATATATATTGGCTTTTCTTGGCCCGAAGAATACTCGTAAATCGTTTTGCCGTTTTGTTTGATGATGACTGCATCGGAATGTGTTTCTAACGTACGCTTCTTCAATTTGTCCAGAACACTTTCGTCGATCTGTTGTGAATTCCCTATTAGGCAAATCAGCAAGCTAAAAAGCATACCCAGATGTATTCTTCGCATTGTTTAAATATGTTGGTGTTGAGTTTTGATTCTAGGGCAGAAAATATTAGAATCAAATATGGTATATCCCCGTGAAATCCCATCTGAAAAATTACGCAAATGAGTCTCAATCTTAGTTTAATACCGGTTTTTGGACAATTGATTTATATTAATGAAGTTCAAGGATATGCCCAACAAATGCGGAGTAATTACATGCCCTTTCACTTAAATTTTTTGATGGACTTGGCGTGGGTTTTGGATTGCTCAACGGCATCATTAAGATTGATGTTCTTAAAATAATTCTCCAATTTAACCAGGGAGTTTCCCGAATCATATGGCGAGAACTGATGCACTTCCTTTAATAAGAAGTAAGCTGTCCTAAGTATTAATTCATAACTGTCTTCATCATCTAGAGGCATTTTTGCACAGACGCCAAACCATTCTTCGTTCATATTGTTCGCTCCGTTATCGTCGTCCCTGTGATATCCGGGATTGTTCCATGTAGCATCGGTATCATGCACATCCAGATTTTCTATTTGACTTACCTTCCACCAGCCGTCACTAAATTGAAAGGTAAAGCCTCCAATCGTGTTCTTAGCCCCTCCAATACCAGCCGTATTGGCGTAAATCTCTTTCCAAATGCTAAGCAAATAGTATGCTTGGGATTCTGGATCTTCGCGTTGATCAATTGCGTTGTACGCATCGGCACCAAATTCTGTAAATAGCAGCGGCTTGTCGAGCTCTTCTGCAACCCTTTGAAAGGCGTCGCCAAAGGATATTCCCCGGTACATGTTTGCTCCAAAAATATCTACGTTGGGGCATTTTTCCCTTATGGTTTCAAGGAAGGCAATGTCGCCATTACAAAGCGCAATTGGGTGAGAGGGATCTATAGATTTCATGGCAATGGCGGCTTCATTAAAAAGCGAATACATGGCTTCTGCCCTTTTCAGCACCTCTAGGTCAAAATCCAAGGAATTTTTTCTTCCTTGCTTCGCTGAAAGGTTTTTGTTTTTTTCTTTGCTCAATAAGAAAATCTTATACATTCCCCTATTTTCTAAGGAAGTATTTTCTTTTTTTCTCGCCGCTTTGTCCTTTCCCGCGTCCTCCCAAAAAATATGGTAGTTGTTTTCGTTCCCCAACAAGAAAAATAATAGACCAGGAGTATTTTTATATTCCCTCGCCAACTGCGTGGTTTCCCTAAGCAGTAGTTCTTTTACTTTGGGATTGTCATACTCTGTATTGGCCATCCATTTATTGTCAATCATAAGTCCGTACCTTCCAAAGGTGTGATTGAGCATAGTGTAGATGCCATAATTCTCATAGATGTAGGTAATCCACTTCTTTGGCATATCCAAATAAATCCGTAAAGCATTTACACCCATGTCTTTAAGTAAGGTCATTTCTTTTTCCAGTACCGCTTTAATGAAGGGTTCCGGTTGTTCCCATAAGCTGTAGGTGTAATTTGTCCCAATAGGATAATACTCCCAATTCATGCCCTTAATCAAAAAATCTTTCCCGTCTACCAGAAGCTTAAAACCATCTTCACTTTTTTGAACTTGTACTTGGGTCCCATTTGCCAAGATGGGGATTGAGATACAAATGAAGACTATGGTGAAAAAAACCGATTTCATTCTACAAACAAATATTAGGTCAAACAAAGAATAGTATAAGATACTTAAAATAGAAATCTCTAAAAACTACAAGGTTGGATTAACTTAAAAGACACGGAATGATACTTTAGTTTCTTATCTTATACATTGTTTAATTGAATTGGAGTATGAACTGGCCAGAAGTATTTAAAGGGATACAGCTCTGCATTGGCTTTCAGCTTTTTTTAATTGCGATATTTTTATTGGCAAGTAAGCAGGTCCGAAACCGTATTTTAGGCTACTATACTGTCCTTATTTGCATTTCGTCATTGGCCAGTGCTTTGTATTCTTATCTGGAAACCACTCCGACTATTGCCTTCCTGTTTGGTGCACAGTTAATCATCTTTCACGCACCCTTACTGTTTTTATATATAAAGTCTTTAAGCGAGAAGACTGTATTAACCAGGGCCCACTTCGTTTTTCCAATTCTTTACACTTTTTCTTTTCTGATATTGAAGATATACTTCCCCGTTTTCTTTGATACATACAGTATGGAAATACTAATGATTCATTTATTTTTTACTGTATTGTATACCGCTGTATATTTCTATTGTGGCTCTAAATATTTTAATATGGAGCTAAACGATTCTCTTAAACAAAAAGCGCTCAAAAAATTCCGTTGGTTTTATCTAATTACTAACGTACATGCCATTTGTCTTTATTCGATAATGGTCATTTCATATTTCAGTTATCTCTACTTATACGATGATTTTCCCTTTGTAAATGAGCATATAGTCCCTAACCTTTTTACCATTATTGTTTACATACATCCTTTAACCAGCATCATTTTTATAACCTACCTATTATCAGAAACACATTCTTTACAGTCATTGATCCTTCGAAAAGAAATTACAAAAAGCTCTTTTGTCAGAAATAATGCTCAGGAGATTTCAAAAGGCATCAAACAAATCATTGATGTGGAAAAAAGCTATCGAAGCCCTGAGTTTAACTTGAAACAGCTTTCAACAGAACTAGGTATGGGCACAAAGGAGCTAGCTGAGTACTTCAATGAAGAGTTGTCGATTTCATTCAATGACTACATTCATCAAAAGAAGATTGAGGAGTTTAAGAACTTAATTCAGGAAGATCAAGAGAATACTTACAGTCTTGAGGGTATGGCCCAGTTGGCCGGGTTTAAATCAAAAGCTACTTTTTATAGGGTATTTAAGAAAATGGAGGGGATAACCCCTGCAAAATATAAGGAATACCTGCTCCGAAACGTCCATTCTTAAGATGGATGTTTGGCCTATTTATAACATGAATCAAATCTCTTTCTCAATTCCATCTTAGGGTTTGTTTCCGCTTTAGAACTGGTCTCAAATACGTTTTGAGACAACATCTTCCTTTTATATAGTTGCTTAATCCTATTGCTTTATAATAAATTGAATTAAAAGCTATGGAAGAGGGTGTGCTTTCCTCTGGATATTAACTTGAAACAAGAATAATTTCAATCGTATCATCATGAAAAAAAAATTTGCCTTAACACTTTTGCTTTTTTCCATATGGCTGGGCAGCGCTCAAAATATTGAAACCGTCAACGCCTCCCAAGTTATGCCTGGGTGGTACAAAATATCAATTCTGTACCCTTACGAAGAAGGCAAGCATTTTGACATGGACTATTATTCGCAAAAGCACATGCCCATGGTAGCCTCTTTGTTCGGAGACAAATTGAAACATTATTTCATAGACAAAGGTGTTTCGGGAAGAACTCCCAATGACCCCATAACTTATATTGCTATTGGCGGGTTTTATTTTGAAAAGCTCTCAGATTACAAGGAATCCTTTGGGCCAAATGCCGAAAAAATCCGTGGTGATATTCCCAACTATACCAATATTCAGCCTATTGTTCAAATAAGTCAGGTCGTAAAATAGTATATCATGAATTTAGCATAAGGTCACCCAATGAATTTCTTCATTGTCAAAATACATATTAAGGAATTGCCGCTTCTGCTGGTCTGGCTGGCTATCGCCTTTTTTAATTTCAATAATGTAAATGCGCAAATAACCAAATCTGAAATTCAACGAACCAATGAAGGCTACAGACTCTTTTTGAACGGAGAGCCCTTCTACATAAAAGGTGCTGGATTGCACAATGGAGATATGGATGCGCTTGCCCAACATGGCGCTAATGCCGTCAGAACCTGGAGTACAGATAACGGAAAAGAGGTGTTGGATAAGGCCCACCAACTAGGACTAAAAGTCATGATGGGTATTTGGGTCGGTCATGAACGTCACGGGTTTGATTACAATGACAAGAAAGCCGTAAAAGCCCAGTTGGAGCGCATCCGTGAAAGAGTTCTAGCCTTAAAGGACCATCCGGCTCTTATAGTTTGGGGTGTGGGTAACGAAATGAACCTACAATCTAGAAACCCAAAGGTTTGGGATGCCGTAAACGAAATTGCCGAGATGATTCATGAGGTAGACCCAAATCATTTGACTACTTCACCTCTCGCTGGTATTGACAAAGAAGATATTGAACTCATCGCCCAAAGAGCTCCAGAAATCGATTTTCTAAGCGTGCAATTATATGGTCCCATGGATATTCTACCTCAGCTTATACTTGAATCGGAATACAAAGGCCCCCTGTTGATAACCGAATGGGGTGCAACTGGGTATTGGGAAGTGGAAAAAACACCATGGGGAGCGCCTTTAGAGAATGATAGTTCCAAAAAAGCTGACCTTTATTTGAAGCGATACCAAAAGTCCATTCTTGGTCAATCGCAACAGATAATGGGTTCTTTTGTTTTTCTATGGGGCCAAAAACAAGAACGTACGCCCACTTGGTTTGGTATGTTCATGCCAGATGGCAAGGAAACCGAATCTGTAGATGCCATGCATTTTGCATGGAACGGCATTTGGCCAAAAAACCGATCTCCTCGACTTCAGGATTTAACCTTGGCAGGAAAACGAGCCAGTGATAATGTTCAATTAACCGGAGATGGCCACTATCTGGCTGAGGTGAAAGCTATTGATCCTGATAAGGATGAATTAATCTATCATTGGGAAATTATGCGGGAAAGTCAGTCCACCAAAACAGGAGGGGACGCCGAGTATGTCCCAGAGTCCTTGAAAGGCCTTTTCTTAGAAACAAAAGATGGGAGCGCCACATTTAAAGTGCCATCATCACCCGGGCCTTATCGTTTGTTCGTTTATGTGGAAGATGGCCATTCGCATGTGGCGCATGCCAATATTCCTTTCTGGGTCAGTAAATAATTTACCATGCTTTCTATTAGAAAACACAACATTACATGATATCAATTTTTAAAACGTAAACTATGAAAACAGCAAGAAAATTTCAGCTCATCCTATTATCGGTTTTTCTGGGGAGTTGTGCATCCAATATTAAAACAGAAAAAACCACAGATGATAGCTTTAGTGCATTTAAGACGTTTGCCTATTTGCCAAATACAACCCTCGAAATAAAGGAGTACAATAGCGACATTGATGATTCTGTAGAATCCTCTTTGATTTCCTCCTTAAACGAGGGAATGATAGAAAAAGGGTACTCGGTCAATAACGAAAATCCAGACCTCGTACTTTTATTACGAACAAGAAGGGAACTAAACAGTAATGAAAATACCAAGAGCAAATACGAACGGGCTTCTTCGGGAGGTTCTGTAGGGAGCAGTCCAAACTTTGCATCAACGAGCAGTTCGGGTGGCAAGAAGTATCTTTCAAGTGATGAAAACATAGCAAATAATGAACCCTATAAAAAAGGAAATTTGGTTGTTGAAGTTTACAACCGAAAAACCAGAGAACTGCTTTGGTTTGGTGTCGCCGAAGACTTTAAGTCCCATATATCAGACCCAACGTTTATGGAACGAATGTTAAAAGAAATTTTAAAGAAGTTTCCAGAATAGTATTGTTAGCGCTAGACAGCTTGTTCCATTCTTTTCTCATGTGCTTATCTGCTCTGAAGGTAAGTCATCACGTCTTATGCCTAGTAAAAAATAGTATTTCAGTGAGAGACACCTAAGATAAGTTATGGCAAATCCTTTGGTGGGAAGAAAAATAGCCTATTCTTAAAATAAGAACAGGTCTATTTTTTATTAGTGGTCCCACCTGGGCTCGAACCAGGGACCCCCTGATTATGAGTCAGGTGCTCTAACCAACTGAGCTATAGGACCTACGTTTAAGGGGATGCAATATTAGCATTTATTTTTCTACACCGCAAGGTTTTAACGGTCTATGCCTCCTTAATATCCTGACACAGCTCTATCAACACCCCATTGGTGCCCTTCGGATGCAAAAAAGCAACCTGTTTGTTATCTGCGCCTTTTTTGGGGAATCCCGGCAAAACGACAAACCCTTCCCCTTCCAATCGCTTCATTTCGGCTTCCAAATTGTCGGTAGCAAAGGCCACATGGTGAATGCCCTCTCCCTTTTTTTCCAAAAACTTGGCTATAGGGCTATTAGGGTTTGTAGCCTCAAGGAGTTCTATCTTGTTCGGTCCAGATTGAAAAAAAGAAGTTCGGACCCCCTCTGAGGCTACTTCCTCAATCTTATAATGTTCCGCTCCAAACAAACTTTTGAATAAACTGTTGGAGGTTTCCAAATCCTTTACGGCTATTCCAATGTGCTCAATTTTGTTCATACTATGCTCGGTTTACTGTACAATTCGGTAAAATTACGTACTGTTCCCTTACCCAAGCATGAGGTTAGTCATTAATTGCCGTATTTTTGCCCCAATGGAATCACAACGACAGCGAAAGATTGCCGGAATCATTCAGAAGGATATTGCTGAAATCCTTCAAAGGGCGGCCACCGATGGCGGTATGCAAGGCGTACTTATTTCCGTGACCAAAGTTTATGTGACGGTCGACCTTTCCATCGCCAAGGTCTATGTCAGCATTTTTCCGAACAAAAAAGCCAAAGAGCTGTTGGAAGGTATACAGTCCAATACAGCCCTTATTCGTCATGAACTGGCCCAACGTACCAAAAATCAGTTGCGCCGCGTTCCCGAGCTTACTTTTTATCTAGATGATTCATTGGAATACATCGATAACATTGAAAAATCCTTGAAAGGAGAGGAAAACCCCATTGAAAACCGGGATTTGTTGGATAAACGAAAGAAGTCCTGATTTTGAACTTTCCGTTTTATATCGCAAAGCGCTATCTACGTTCAAAAAGCAGCCAAAATGCGGTCAACATTATCAATTTCATTACTTTTCTGGTCATTGTTATTGGTTCAGCTGCACTTTTCATCGTCCTTTCCGCCTTTGCCGGTCTAAAAACCTTTAGTTTATCGTTTACCAATACTTTTGACCCCGATTTAAAGGCGATACCCATCACCGGCAAAACATTTTCAGTTTCCCCAGAACAAGAGGCTGATTTGCTATCTATTCCTGGAATCGCAAACTTTTCGAAAGAACTCGAAGAACGTGCCTATCTTACTTTTCGTGATAAAAGTTGCATTGCCTTTATCAAGGGTATTGACCACGAATATAGAAATGTGACCGGCGTAGACAGCACACTTTATTTTGGCAATTGGGGCGTTACGGAATACAATACCGTGATGGGCATTGGTATCTACAATCTGTTGGGAGCTCCTGTGGATAATTATCAAAACCCCATATCGGTTTTGGCGCCAAAACCGGGTAAGGGTTCCATTAATCAGCAGAGTTTGAATGCCAAGCCCTACAACCAATTGCCGCTGGTGGTAAGTGGGGTTTATGCCGTTGAGGAAAATCTGGACAAGAAATACATTTTTGTGCAGCTTCCCTTAGTACAAGATTTACTGGAAAAGGACAGTACACAGGTTTCCGGAATCAATTTTAAACTGAATGGGGAGTCTTCAATTAATGACCTGAAGCAAAACATTCGTTCTTCTCTGGATGATAAGGTCATTGTTCTCAGTCGAAGAGAATTGAATGGCACTCTCTACCGCATGCTCAATACAGAAAACCTGGCTACCTACCTCATTTTCACCCTCGTGCTCATTATAGCTCTTTTTAATGTAGTTGGCGCCATCACAATGCTCATTTTGGACAAGCAGGAGAACTCTAAAACCTTGTACAGTCTCGGCGCTACGATTACCGAACTTCGCAGGGTCTACTTTATCCAAGGGGTGTTGGTGACGACCTTGGGTGGTTTCATTGGTGTTCTAATTGGGTCCTTGTTAATTGGGAGCCAGTTGCTTTTTGGTTGGCTCAAAATCACAGCTACATTGGCTTATCCTGTGGAATACGATTACTCCAACATTTTTATCGTTATGGGCACCATTGTCATTTTGGGATATATCTCTTCCAAAATTGCCAGTAGCAGAATTACGAAAAAACTGATCGAGGCCTAAGCGAATTGGTAATCGCCAAATTTTTCCAACACCTCATCGAAGGCGGCAAAGACATCGGCAGAGTCGTCACTAGTGACCATTTTCATGCGGTATTCCTTGAAGTGTGGGATTCCTTTAAAATAATTGGTATAATGGCGACGGGTCTCAAAAACCCCAAGTTTTTCCCCTTTCCAGTCAATGGCCATTTGTAAATGCCTTCGAGCGGCCTCCACTCTTTCTTCCATGGTTGGTGGAGTAAGATGTGTTCCTGTTTTGAAAAAGTGTTTCACTTCCTTAAAAAACCATGGATTCCCAATGCTGGCCCTTCCAATCATGGCACCATCCAAACCAAAGTCGTCACGCATTCGTACTGCGGCTTCCGGAGAGTCCACATCCCCATTTCCAAAAACTGGAATATGCATACGGGAATTGTTCTTTACCTCAGCAATAGGTTTCCAGTCCGCCGAACCCTTATACATCTGCACCCGGGTACGTCCATGAATGGAAATCGCCTTTATGCCCACATCTTGCAACCTTTCGGCTACCTCTACAATCTTAATTGAATTATGGTCCCAACCCAATCGTGTTTTAACCGTAACGGGGAGCTTGGTTCGTTTCACCATTTCACTGGTGAGCTTTACCATTAACGGGATATCTCTCAAAATACCGGCTCCTGCATTTTTGCAGACCACTTTTTTTACCGGACATCCAAAATTAATGTCAATGATATCAGGGTTGGATTTCTCCACGATATCAACGGCTTGAAGCATGGAATCCAATTCTGCACCAAAAATCTGAATACCAACAGGACGCTCTTTTTCATAGATGTCCAATTTGATGACGCTTTTCGCCGCATCCCGAATCAAGCCTTCGGAAGAAATGAACTCCGTGTAGACCACATCGGCCCCTTGTTCCTTACAAAGTGCACGGAAAGGTGGATCACTTACATCCTCCATTGGAGCAAGCAAAAGAGGAAAGTCTGGTAGCTCTATGTCTGCAATTTTGGGCAAATCCTTGTTTTTTAGGAATGCAAAAATACAAAATGTAAGAAAATCAAGGAGTTATTCGCCCTCAAGTCGATCCCGTTCATTTTTATCAATCCCTCTTTCGTTGTCTTCCAGCCTAAAGTTGCCAAAATTATAGGTGAAACCAATTCGCACAATTTGAGTTTCCGGACGCCTTCTGTAAAAATTGTCTTGGTTAAGGTATCGAGAAGTATAGGTCGGTATATATTGCTCCAAGAGATCCTCGGCAGCTATGGAAATTGTAGCCCTATTATCAAATAGCGACTTGCGCAACCCCAAAGTAAGGTTAAGTTGCTCATCTGAAATATAGGAACCGAACAAAAATTGGGAAATATAGGTCATGGTTACCTCACCTGTAAGCGTACCGTCTTTTGATAACGTAAGATAATTGGCCAAATAGCCGTACACCCCATCTACCTCATTGGTAAACTCTTGGTTGCCACTTTCCACGGCCAAAAATGTTTCTTCCTCATGAAAAATGGATGTGTAGGCGTAAAGAAACCAAAATGGCATTACATTTTTACTAACCGTAAAATCGAGACCGTAGGATTTACTGTCCAACACATTTTGTTTTAGTTCCACTAGGGTCAAGTTCTGGTTGTCCTGAAAGACCAAATC
>NZ_JANQIH010000073.1 GCF_028282265.1 Allomuricauda sp. | reverse complement strand
CGGCCAATTGTTTGCTATTATAAAACCAAGTGTTGTGACGGTATCTGTTGTCACCGATATATTCGGCTTTACTGAAATCATAGTTATAAGTAAAGTCATATTCAGGCAAAAAACCTTCAAACTGGACAATGAAAAGCTTATTTGCCATACTATCTGAGGTAGACTCCGCGAATACCATCCTTTCTCCAGAAGCTATCGGTTTTCCCAGGATTTCTGGTTCATACTCCTCTGAATTCGCAATAATTTCGAAATCGAAGTTTCCCACATACTTAAATTCTTCACTTACTTGAATTGTAACATCCGGTAAACTAGGGGAAGTAATGATATTGTTTTCAACTGTTCTTGTTGTTGGCGTTTTTGTCACCTGAACCTTGGTTGTTTTACTCTTTTTTCCCTGTTCTCCACAGCTGAACAAGAGCAAGGGGAGTATGTAAATGAGCAAATTGTTTTTCATTGGTTTCGTTTTTGTTTTCTTCAAAGGCTATTTATGGAGTTGATCGCATGCAAGTTGGGCACCGGTTTTTTTGGGCGAATAGAAAAGAGTGCAATAACGCTAAAAAGGAGGGAGCTGTTGTTCTCATGGTGAGATGTACTATGGTCCAGATTAAAGAGTATGCCAAAGGTGATCTGTTACAGTTTGTTTTCTGACTGGGTCTGGATAGGTATTTATGTATGGTTAGTTCTTTATCAACTCAGTTCAAAACTGTGTTTCTCAAATTCTTTTCCATTAATTATTATCGATAGTTGGTGCTGACCTTTATGAAACTTCCTTGTTGTTATTATTCGAAAGGATTGTTTTCTACTTATCATTGTTGCTGAGTGTTTTGGGTATTCTTTTTCACTGATTTTGTAAACTTTTTTTGATAAGGTTCCATTGGCTTTCTGGTAATAGACAGAATATTCAAGCCTTATTTTTACATCCTTACTGTTATTATTTAATAACCTAAAGTTGAACTCTAACGACTCCCCGATCTTGACTTTTGGAGTTAGAATCTGAAAATCTTCAATATTGATATTTTTTATTGAACCAAAACCAAATAGTTTCATCATCTCCGGATTTCCCTGTTTTAATAAAGTTCTGCATCCGTGTTTTATGACCCAGTCCGTATTTTTTGACACTCCCTGCCATTTCTTTGCCAGATTGATAACTACTTCCGGATTCTCTTTGGCGATATCGTTTAAATTATTGGCGACACTTCTTCTCACAAATTCAGAAGTATCGTTTTTTAGATTCTCTAAAATTGGGATTATTGGTGCAGGGTTGTTTTTCAGCTCTGGAAGTGCCATTGCCCATGGCAATCGCGGGCGGCAGCCTTCTGTCGAAAATCTTCTTACCGCGTAGTGTTCATGTTCTGACCAGGTTAGCATTTGCTTCATCATTGCTTTGGGATACTTTTTTATGAAAGGACGAACGGCAAACTCGCAACTCGTAAATTGAGTGACTTTTTCTAAAGCCCTTACTGAAGTTTCATAATCATCTAAACCGTATTGTTCTATAAAATCAGGCAAAAACATATGTTCAAATGACAATCCGGGTTGTGTCTTTTTCAGATAATCCACCAGTGCGATTATTGTATTTATGGCTTCATCATATTCTTTGGGCAGAAAATCTTTTAAAGTGGTTGAGATATGTCTCATCCTCTCTTTCAATTCTTTGTTGCTCCAATCATTGTCATAAATTTTGTTTAAAAATGATTCAGATTCAAAATTGGGCTGAACCTTCAAAACGTTTTGCAGAAAACCTTCAAAGAATTGTTCATTGTATATGTTTTTAAGAAGTTCTGGCATTGGTAAATATTTTTGTGTTAGGAGCGAGGGTCTTGTCTGTAATTGGTTCCAGGAAATCCATCATGCTGACTTGCCTCAGCAAGCTGAGCAAAGTATATTCTGCGCAAGTCTTTAAACCTATTCCTCGTATATATCAAATTCAGCAGAAATGGATTTCATTAATTTTTCATCTGCGAAATCTGCATCGGTTAACTTGGAAAGCTTTTCCAAATACAGGTCGAATTGTCCATTTTTGAATATGGTGAGCATCTTTCCTCCCTGTTGACAACTTGCGGCATGCCATACATTAGGTGGTACGGTGATGGTGTCTCCTGGTTTTACGGTCACCGTTTCATCATCAAAAATGAGTTCTACCTCTCCTTCGAGGATATAGAATATTTCGGTCATTATTTTGTGGTGATGTCTTGCCAGATAAAACCCTGGTTTTAAAGTGTCTTCAACAAAGCTCAGTTCGCCATTGGTTTGGTGGGAGGAAAGCTTAATAAAACAATGATCTTGGGAGTAATTATAATTGTCGCCCTTCCCATTTCTTATAATCTGTTTTTCATTCATTTTATATCGTTTTGTGCCGTACAGGGATTTTAACCTACTGACCTTTTTTTGTTTATGCTTTTTATTTAGTACTTATTCCGATATCCCATATCAACCTTATTGCTTGAAGTTACTACAACCTGAGTTTTCTTTCAAGTTCAGTACTGTTGGCAGCATCTATTTTGAAAATTTGAATCTGATCTCGATAATCAATTGAGAGACCGTCAGGTATTTGATTCCGAAAGTCAATTAGTTCACCTCTGTTGATATATTTTTCAAATTGTGATTTTACATTTGGGTGACTCAGGTATTTTGAAAGTATATCTAAAAACAGAGAGCTATTCAATCTTTCGGTCTTGTGTTTCAAGGACAAAGCAAATAAATCATGCATGAGGTTGTCCAGGCTTTTTGTGTAGTTAGACTCTTTTTTTATCTGGTTATCAATAAGAAACGCATATAAAAGACCTCTTCTATAGGGGAGTTTTTGGTATCGAGAATAATTGCCCCAGTATTCTTGAAATGTTAATTGAGCATTGGGAAGGTTTTTGACGGGATCATTATAATGTGGGATGATAACTTCTTTGTTGAAAACATCTATATATTCAGCCACATGTAAGTGCCCATACTTAAGTTGTAATTTGTACGAATAGTAATCGGTAAATCCTTCGCTAAACCAATATTGCTCTACTTCATTTTCATTTTGAATGGTTCTTCCGATCCATTTATGGAGTAGTTCATGGTTATACAACCACCTCATGTGGTTCAAAGTAACTTTGCCATTATTGGAAGCAAAAGAAATGAACGATGATGAAAATCCACTGCCGCCCACAGAATACCATGTTTCATAAGTTGGAACAAGTGAAACGGAAAAATCGCCTTTTCGTGGGTCGTTCCAAAATTTGTTTTGAGCAATTATGGTTTCTTTTAGCAACTGAAAAATATCTTGGTCTGTAAATGATTTCCAACTACCTCTTGTAAGAAAGTAAACCGTGTCATTTTCAAGAGAAAAAGAATATCTTCTAAAGTCTCCCCCTATGAAGAAAGAAGCATACAAATCCTCTCGGGTAACATCTATGGTTTGATTGTGATTCTCTCCAAAACTACTGTGATATAATCCCTTTAAGCCTTGTGGGGAAAAATTGATTTTAATTTTCGCAAGCGTAGTATCCGAAACAAAAACTGATTCGGGAACCATAAATAGCCTCATTCCCAATATATGGAAGTGATTCGCATCTATCATGGGCCTATATCTTTTTTCATTTAAAGGTAGTCCCTCAAAATCTTGTGCGATTTCGTATCGTATAGTATTATCGCTATTAGGAGAGGTTTTTATGATTATTTTACTGCTGTCTTTTACAAAGTTGATGCTTTCGGGCTTTGGGACAACATCTAAGCTGTTGATACAATTGAAGATATCCCTATCCCCCCAAGATTCGTTTTCATAGCGTAAGGTTATCAAACCATTGCCATCACTCAAATAATCAAATGTCACTTGCAAAACGGGTATTCTTTCTTCCAGTTTGGGGACAACTGAGTAATCAATATCAATGAGGTTTTTCGTTGTCTGGGAGCTGACAAACAAAAAACTTAACAGAGCTAGGTAAACTATTGTTTTCAAAATGAATCCTGCTTTTTCTTGGTTACAATTAGCATGTCATGCATGAAAGTTGTCGCATTTTCATTCGCTAACTTTTCACTTTTGGACAGACTTTTGTTTTTTTGATTTATTCTTTTGTTTTACGAACCGAATAGCTTTTACTCATCATCTTGTTAGTTGGTGGTTTTCTTTCTTCAGCGATGAGCGCCGCATATTCATATCCCGTTTTTGTTTTTAGGCCATATTTTTGATATCCTAAACTTTCAGAACCTTGGTCGTTATAGAAAAAATTAAAAATCTTACTGTATTCTTCTGAGTTTTTGTTTTCGTTATAGAAGGATTCAATTTGGCTAAATCGGGTTGCGTCTGGTTTCTTTCTAGAAGTCTTGTTGGTCTTTTGAGCAACATAGATTTCCTGCTTTAGGTGTTCCTCAATGGTTTTCGGTTGGGGATTGTTGAATCTGTATAATGTTCTGGCCAGGTATTCCATTGTTCTTACTCTTATAATTTCTTCCGAATATGTTTCACTCGTCCAAAAATATGGAGTGCAAAAGTTACGTTTTACCAATGCGTTCAATTTGAATTTGCTATCAAAATCGGTCGCGTAAAAATTGGTCCAGCCTCCTTTTAAATCATCGGCAATATTCAAAACAACCATGATTTCTTTTGAAGGAGAGTTGCTCAATTCCTTATTGAATTCTTTGATGGTTTCCTCCATTATTCTTTCAGCATCAAAGCTCTCCAATTCTGATATTTTTGTTAGGATATGCTCTTTTGCCATTGGATTAAAACCTCCGATGGGTAAGGCAAGATCTCCTTTTGTGTCCCCTTGAAGTTTTGAAATATATTGGTTGAACCGCTCTGGAGATATAGGCTTTGAATACAAATCTTTTATTTCAGATAATATGGGTTTTAGTTGAAATTTCATTTTCGTTTTTAATGAAGTCTAATGATCTTGGTTATCAGTGGTTGTGTGACAAAAGGGGGCTATTACAGTGAGCATTTTTTTATTTAAAAACTGTACATATCCAATTCATCAAAGTCTTTTATTTCAGAAAGGTAGATTAGATTTTCTATTTCAATATCACTCCAGGTTTCGTTAAATGTCTCATCTCCACCTTTAGCATTCTTGTTGGTGTTTTCCTTGACTAATTTCTTTTTTGTCAAAAAGTTAATACTGGTTTCTCCATTTATTATTGGGCCAGAATTACTACTCGAGTCGTATCCAATTAATTTAAAATGGGAATCCTGAAATCTAAAGGTATATCTCCAAAACCCGTATCTACCGTGATTGTAATGGACGATTAGATTTCCCCTTTGAAATTCAATCGAGAGTTCAGGTGGGAAATAAACTCCTCCATCTTCATTTTCAGATGAAAAACAATTATAATTCTTATCAGCAAGTCGATATTCATTCCCGTTCTTAAACAATACAATGACACCTCGTCTATTTCGGTCTACTTTTTTATCGAATCGATTGATTACTACCTTGTTTTCATCGGTCTTTTTAATTATTAGAACACAATCTTCTTGCCCATCTTTGTTTAAGTCTCCAAAGTGTTTATTAAACTCCACATATCCTTCAGGAATAAAATCAGATGGTTCATGGTTCTGTGCATTACAACCAAAAATTATCAAAAGAAGTAGGGGTAATATTGTAGAAGACTTATTCATTCGAGTTTAATTTCAATGGTCCGGTCAAATTATCGCCATGGTTTTTGGTATCAATCCCCAATACACCGAACAGTACGTTTGGGCGGATTGGTGCGGAACAAAATCATGGCAGTCGGCTGGCAAGTATAAAGAATTTTAGCATTGGTCCGTGGTTGGTTATAATAAAATGAAATCTGTTTGGGAAGATGTAAAATATCTCGATATACCCCCAATACCAAGATAATATTTATGAACCCCCCTCTTTCTTTTAAGCATTAAGGTCTAATTACATAGGTTATTTGACCGGTCATATAATAAATCTTAACACTTACACAATATCAAAAATTTATCGAAGAACATTTTTTACTTTTGCAGGCGTTATTTGGAATCCTCACTCATTCTTTCGGATGCACCGTTTTTTTTCTTTAGTTCTTTTGTTGACTTTGGTGTTTCCATTGGCTTCAAACGCATATGAGTCCGATCCTATCGACAGTTTGCGAAACAGCTTGGCCCGCACGACGGACGTCAATGAACGAATCCTTCTGCATCTAAGTCTTTTTAAAAGATTGCAACGGAAAGCTCCTGACTCCTCCCAAATACACCTTAGACAGGCCATTCTTTTTTCAAAGGAGACTGCTGAAGATTCCATATTGGGGAAAGTACATGTAGCTCAAATTGAAGACCATTTGACCAATGATCGTTATGACAGCGTTTTCCAGTATGTCGCCAAGGCGTTGGACAAATTTGAAAGTCTTTCCGCCAGAGATCAAGTGGATATGTATACGATGCAGGGAGTTGCATACTACTATCGGAGTGAATATGCCAAGGCGATAACCTCGCATTTGCAAGCCGAAAAAATAAGTACACTCCATAAAATGGAGCATGGGAAAGCACAGGTTCTGAACAATATTGGCATTACCTATATAAAACTTGAAGATTGGACCAATGCGGAGAAGTATATGGTTCAATCCCTTGACATTTGCAAAAAATTCGACCTCAAGAGAGGTATATCATATACCTTGGGCAACTTAGGGATCATCTACAAACATCTGGGTCGTTTTCATGACGCTATTGACGCGTACTTGGAGTCCAATAAGGTATTTGTAGATTTAGGGGATGAGAGGGGCATTGCAAGGAATTACGATAACCTCGGTGCGCTTTACGAGGAATTGAAGAACTATCCAAAAGCCCTGGAGTTCTATCAAAAGAGTCTGAAAAAATCAAGAACAGTCCAAGACCAATCCGCTATGGCGAGCGCCTTGCATAATCTGGGCAACCTATACGCCAAGCACAACGATTATAACAAGGCAATCAAAAACTATTCAGAAAGCCTTGAAATTGCCCAAACGCAAGATTACAAAGATGCGATTCGAAATAATTATTTGGGACTTTCCGAAGCATATGAAAGCAATGGAAATCTTATAAAGGCATTAAGTTCCCGAAAACTTTATGAACAATGGAAGGACAGCGTTACTAGCAAAGAACATTTGGAAAGCATAAGCGAGTTAGAGATTAAATATCAATCCGAGAAAAAAGAAAAGAGCATTCTTCAGCTTTCCGAAGAAAAACTGAAAGCAGAGGTCGCTATGGCCAAACAGGGAATGAAAATACGACGTTTAAGCGTCGGTCTCGTGGGCGCCATAATAGTGTTTGGGCTGGTATTCGTCATTTTCAGACAACGGAGCAAAAACCAAAAACAGAAAGAGTTGATTCATGCCATTGCGGACACGCAGCATGCAGAAAGGCAGCGTATTTCGCAAGATCTTCATGATAGTGTAGGAGGAGACTTGGCGCTCACAAAGAGCAAATTGTTACATGTGTTTGAAAATTCCGAGGAGAATTCAGAAGAGCTCCAAGATGCTATTTCCTCACTTACCAAAACTGCGGACGACATTCGGCAAATTTCACACAACCTAATGCCTGCAGAACTAGTAAAATTTGGATTATTGCCTGCTATTGAAGCTACATTGGACCAGTTACAGAACACCGAATTGAATGTGCAACTATATGCACACGAAATGGACAGCCGAATTGATTCCACCAAAGAGATTTATCTTTACAGAATATTTCAAGAAGTTGTCCAAAACGTTCTTAAGCATGCCAAGGCCAGCCAATTGAATATTTATCTCAACCGTCATAAGAATTATGTGAACCTGATGGTTGAAGATAATGGCGTTGGAATGAAATCTGATTCGAAAAAGGGAATGGGACTCGCAAACATTACATCGAGGGTAGAGCACCTAAAGGGAACATTGAACATCGATTCGGTTATGGGAAGAGGTACTACTATGAACATACAAATCCCCTTGTAATATGATACGATTGGTTTTGGCCGATGACCATGTGATGTTGAGAGAGGGGCTGGCAGCTTTTTTGAACGCCCAAGATAATATGACCGTGATAGGAGAAGCTAGCAATGGTCAAGAAGTGCTGGAACTTTTGAAAAACGAACAGACCGATGTGCTCCTTCTTGACATCGAAATGCCTGGAATGAATGGCTTCGACACGCTTCGGGAAATCAAAAAACTTAACAGCATTCCCAAGATACTGGCGCTGACCATGCACAAGTCCCCTCAGTTTTTGAAAAACATATTCGCCGCGGGCGTCAACGGGTACCTGCCAAAGGATGCTGGACGAAAACTTCTTCTGGAAGCCATTGAGAAACTTTACAGCACGGGATTTTTCCACACGCCAGAAACGATGAAAATAGTTTTGGACGGATTGCGAGGTTCAAATGCTTCTACGGTAATTTCAAACCGGGAAAAAGAAATCATTCAACTTATTGCCGATCAGTATACAACCGCTGAAATAGCAGAAAAACTTTTTTTAAGCACCCATACTGTGGAGTCGCATCGCAAAAACATCCTGCTCAAACTAGGACTCAAAAACACTGCCGGATTGGTGAAATATGCCGTTCAGCGCGGTTTAATCTAAGAATAGCGCGAACCTTCCTACCGGTTTTCAGCCATTTTTCCATTTGACATTTTTCGGTTAAAAATTCCAGTAAGGTCTGTGATAATTTTGACCAAGCCTACAATAAGTAATTTTTAAAAAGAATAAAATGAATGTAGTCCAATTGGGGGATACGGCCCCTAACTTTATTGCAAATTCTACTGAGGGAGAAATCAATTTTCACGAATGGCTAGGCGATAGCTGGGGTATGTTGGTTTCCCATCCTGCAGATTTTACGCCTGTGTGCACAACAGAACTGGGTACAATGGCCAATTACAAAGAGGAATTTGAAAAACGGAACATAAAGGTAGCTGCAATCAGTGTCGATGATTTGGAATCACACATGCGTTGGATAAAGGACATCAACGAAACACAGCACGCTTATGTTGATTTTCCTTTAATTGCCGATGATCGTCGAAGTGTTTCTGAATTGTATGGTATGATTCATCCCAACGCAGATTCTACGATGACCGTACGATCCGTCTTTATTATATCCCCGGCGAAAGAAGTGAAGTTGATGCTGACGTATCCTGCTTCCACGGGACGAAATTTTGATGAGCTCTTAAGGGTAATTGACTCTTTGCAACTTACAGCGTATCAAAAACTGGCCACGCCAGCTAACTGGAAAATGGGGAATAAGGCCGTTATAGTTCCATCGGTATCCAATGAGGAAGCCACAACGCTTTTTCCAAAAGGTTTCGAAACCGTTAAGCCTTATCTAAGACTTACGGAGACAGAAGTCTAGAAACTAGTTTAAATCATCAATCAAAAAACAAAAGCCCCTATTTTGGGGCTTTTTTTGTACTTATTTGAGGAAAGGGTTTTAATAAAATAAGATGGTTCTGTGTATTCGCCGCTCTTTGAGAAGTCAAAGTTTACGTTACACGGAAAGTGGTGCCATTCTATTTTTTAAGGATTCATAGACTTTAAAAATTCCAGGGAACCGTAGGTTTCATGATTTTAGTAACAAGGTCTTGAAAAGCTGGCTGTTCTCCAATTTTCAAGGTAAAAAGCATCAAGAGTACCAAAATAATGGATAAGACTATTGCCGGGTGTTTTAGTTTTTTAAGTCGATAGCCAACGATTAAAACAGCAATAATGAAAATAGGGATGCCAATATTAAGACAGGTTTGAACAGTCAATCCACCGCCTTCACCTGTTATTAAAATAGGAAACATAATAAGTCTTACCCATCCCGGCATCAAACCAAAGAAAAGAGTGGACAACATCCATATCGAATGTTCCTCTGGTTTTTTGGCATTAATGATTGCCATGATTACGGCCAAGCCAAATCCTACTATTTGCAGCGATTCGGTTAGTACTAAACCATAGAAGAAAGACGCAGGTAAAACAGGTTCAAAACCACCAATGGCCCCAAAGTATACATTGGTAGGTACTATGGATAGGGCTGAAAAGACCACTGCCCCAGCAATAAAAATACCCAACATACCCCATAAACGGTGTTGTTTTGCTTTACCTCTTGTAATTAAGTAGGGTTGGACCCCCATTAAAACATACCACCCCATCGCTGATAGTGCATGTAGGTGATAGGGCCAAGGCTCCGAAAGCCAGGTCATAAAGTATTGCGGGGTAAAGCCGACAATAATGATAAGCCAAGGAATAATCATCCATTTGTGGGCATTCTTGTACGCTAGTATCGTCTTATTCATGGTTTTGTGTTTAGATTATCCTTTTATCATCGCTTCAAGAAATCTTTGAACAGCTTCGGACTTGCCAATAGGTGCTATGAAACAACAATAAAGATTAATGACAATGGCCAAGAATGTAGCCGGATGTTTTACTTTTTTATAAATAAATGCCGAAATCAGTATCATTAAAATGATTAGACCTTGTGTAAGATAAAGGGGGGACAGGATATCAATGTTAGGCCACTGATCAATCTGAGCAAGAATAGATATGTTTTGTATACCTCTCCCAAGAGCAGGGTTCATAATGATGAAGACGGTTGAAATCAACCACCAGGCATGATCCTCTAGTTGCTTGCGTTTTATGATACTCATGATAACCGCAAAACCAAACGCTACAATCATAGGTATTTCTATAGCAGCAACACCATAAAAAAACCAAGGTTTAAAGGGACCAAATCGCTCGGGGTTTTCAAGCGCATTTTGTATGCTTTGATGTTCACGATACATCATACTCAATGCGGTAAGGCAGACCCCTCCTGCCAAAAACATCCCAATGATTCCGTTGGTACGGTGCTTTTCCAGTTGACCGTGAGTGGCATAATAGGGTTGAATTATTAAGTAGAGATACCATATGGTGCCTGTCCAATAATGAATGTGAACTGACCAGGCATTATCCAACAAATCGCCCCAATAGTCCATGGCAATACCCAGTTGCATGACCACCATAGGGATGATCATAAAGAGGTGTAGTTTTTTGTATTTTTCCATGATTAGGTTGCTTAATTGATCTTTGGCACCTGCATGGTCTGACAATGGATCCCTCCTCCAAACCAATTCAACATCAGTGCCTTTTTAATACCTATGATTTCGCGATTGGGAAAGTACTCCTGAAGAATAGCTTTCATTTTTTCATCGTTCTCTTTTTCAGATTCTGGTAGGCCTTCCTGCCAATATTCGGATACCAATACCGCACCGTTGGTGATTAAAAAATTGGAATAGCCCATGATGGGGACATAGGTGATGGTGTCACCTAACTGACTCTGAACAAAATATTCTTCATCACCAGAAGCAAATGGGAATTGGTGTTGATACAACGACACATCAGGATAGGGTATTTCCACAATATGGAATGGCTCGCCATCAACATTCACCTCTTGTTTTAATCGTTCTAAATTGGCAAGAGAGGCCTCATAATCAGCCTTTAACAATGGTGTTTTATCTTTGATTGCGGGGTTAATTGTAGGAATCAGTATGGTACTGTCATTTACAAAACGTAGATAGGCATCCATATGGTAATTGCCCCCTTGCCCATAGGTATGGTCAATTTTATGCCAATTTTTGTCGAGTAGCATCGGTTCTTTGACCCAAACCACTTTTTCCAGCGCTAGTGCATCCAAATATCTAGCCCCGATCTCCTCCAATGACAGCTCGGGATTTCTGGTTTTGGCATATTCCTCGAACAGTAAAATTACTTTGCTTGACGTAATATAACCTCCACCTTCGCTGTTGAGGTCAACGGACTTTACAACATATCCTAAGGAATCGGCTAAATAATTATCAATTTTTGCTCTTTCAACAAAAGTGGAGTCCGAAAACATGGCTCCACCAAAACCATTGTATCCAAAGTCTGCCATTTGATACTCGGTTCCATTGGTAAGCAATATTGGTCCGTAATCTCGTATCGAAGCCCCGACCACATCGGGATGCTGAAATATATTGATATTTTCTCGGTCTATTTTGGCTTCCAAAAGCATGCTATCCAATATCCCACGGGTTTGTTTGGATTTTGTGATAACATTGACTGGAACATAATTGATGAGGTTTTTAATGATTTCAATCCGTGCTGGATAATCTGGTGGTAGAGCACCACCTCCCCAATTGGTTTCATCGGGAAAATCAATCCAAACAGATTCTTGGGGTTCCCATTCGGGTGGATAGGTAAATTTCACTTCCTCTTTTTTCTCGATTTTGCTTGCACAGGAGACGGTAATGATTGCCAGAAATAGGACTAAGTACTTCATATCAGATGTTTTGGTTGTTTTTTTGTGT
>NZ_JANQIH010000043.1 GCF_028282265.1 Allomuricauda sp. | reverse complement strand
CTTCGCCCAAAAATGCCCAACCTTCCTCATCTTCCACATCCGAGATAGTGGTAAGGATAAGTTCAATAACCCTTGGGGTGATGGTATCCACTTTACCTTTATCATTTTTTCGTCGTGTACTGGATCCCCCTACATCGTTTTTTTGAAGGATTTCAAGGTATATGAACTTGTCGCAAGAAACGATAAAAGGATCAGGGGTCTTTTTCTCCCCAATGCCAAAAACCGTCATGCCCGCCTCTCTCAACCGTATGGCCAATCGTGTAAAATCACTGTCACTGGAGACCAACGAGAAACCATTTACCCTGCCAGAATACAGTATGTCCATCGCATCTATGATCATTGCACTGTCGGTTGCATTCTTGCCCGTGGTGTATCCGTATTGTTGGACCGGTGTAATCGCATTTTTTAGGAGGACATCCTTCCATTTCACCAAACTTGGTTTTGTCCAATCCCCGTATATTCTCTTAATGCTCGGATTTCCATATTTGGCGATTTCCTCCAACATCTCCTTGACATATTTGGAGGGAATATTGTCACCGTCTATTAAAACGGCAAGGTTCAGGTCTTTATCCATAGAATCATTCCTCCTGTTTTTGCAAATACTGGTTTCGATAAATAGCCTTTGCCAACCTATCCCTTTTTCGTTTGGATTTTTTGGTAAACTCCTGATTGCCCTTGATACGTTTCAACTGTTGGGTCTTTCGCACCTTGTTCTTATATCTTTTCAGAGCTCTTTCAATGTTCTCACCGGGACTCCTTTTGATTATCAGCATATCTTGTCTCATTTATTGTTGTCAAGGGACAGTTCCATTTTAAAAGGGCCATATGTTTAAAGTTCTTCCAAGTACAGTTAATACATCGACGTCCCATGAAGAACCATCCTTCGGACTTTGGCCCTGACGGCGTTTGAAACGTAAATATTGGTTCAAGCAGAAAATAACTAAGAAGCGGTCCTTGGGAATCGAAAAAAGGTAAAGGAGAGGGCTATCTTTTTTATTTAAGGATTGGAACAATAGTTGTCCACGATCCGTGATTTATTGTAAAGGAAAGGATTTAAATCGGAACCGATATCTTTTATTTTTTTTATTTTCTGGTCGGCCAATTTCTATTTCATATCGTATCGACATTTAAGTATTTGCAAACTAATTCATTATGGAAATTTTAATCCAAGTTCGGTTTATCTGCTAAATACCTACTCTTAACATTTAACATAGTATTGGGGCAAGCCGCAGCATTTAGTGGTATGTTAGCAAGGTTTAAGTTTAGAAAGTGCGGATTATTTAGTCTTCACAGATTCTCGATTTGTTTTCAGCTCTCTTATTTTCACTAAGTATTTTAAGCAAAACCAGGAGTAAAGATGCCTAAGCACATAGTGTTTTCCTTATTATTTCTGATTTCGTTTTCCATTTCGGTTTCACAGGGATCAAACCAGATCAACAAAGTTGAAGGGATTTATCTGGGATGTGTTGCGGGTGGGTATTCGTTCTGTTGCAAAACATCACTGGGAATTGAGGAGCTAGTCGTTTTTGATGAGATTCTATCGGTCATACTTGAAAAATATCCATTGCACATGGGTGAACATATTGGGGAAAATTTCATGATTTCATTTGTCGAGAACGTTATGGTTAGGGACAGTGGCAGTGAAGAGCTATCAACGGTAATACGATTACAAAAGCTTTTGCCGGGGCAACATCGTCAAGAATGAACAGGCTATGATGGACAAACTTATTTATTACTTCTTTGTTGTACCGCTATCGCATTTGCCGCTCTTTGTTCCTTACGGAATTTAATACTCTGTACTACATTATTTACCGAATTCTTGGGTATAGAAGAACCGTTGTAAGAAATAATCTGACACGTTCCTTTCCAGAAAAATCGTTGGCCGAGATACTTGGGATTGAAAGAGCTTTTTATCGACATCTTGGTGACTTGATAGTGGAGAGCATAAAGAACTTCACCATTTCCGAAGCCGACTCCAGGAAACGGATGAAAATGGTCAACGCAGAATTGTTGGAATACTATTTCAACAGGGGGCAGAGTGTTATTTTGGTAGGGGGTCATAACAATAGTTGGGAATTGTTTGCGCTTGCTGTTCCAGGACAGATCAAACATACTCCCTTGGCACTTTATTCACCTTTAAAAAACAAGTTTTGGGATAAAATGATTACTGAAAGCCGTTCCAAATATGGACTGCATATGTTAATTGTTGATTCGGTTCTTCAAAAAATACGGACGCAAAAAGAGGAGCAATTTGCGGTGATTTTTGGAAGCGATCAATCGCCGAGAAAGCCCACTTCATCACATTTTTGAACCAAGAAACAGCGGTAGCTTATGGTGCTGAGAACATGGCAAGAGAATTCGACATGCCCATCATTGCAGGCTCAAACTTAAAAGGGGCACGTGGGCAATACAAAGTGATATTTACACTTACTTCCGGCAATCATTGCAAACTAAAGCAAGGGGAAATTACAAAGGGTTTCACAAAACAATGGGAGGAAGATATTTTGAGTACGACTCAATACTTGTTGTAGACCTATAACCGCTGGAAACACAATAGATCAGAGCATGAAGTCGATCGAATACTATAATATGGTTCAACAATTTTTCGCTATTGCTAAGGTCTCGGAAAAGCTTCCTTTTATTGGAACTCCGTTGGATCGTGGTAACCAAAGTACGCCATATTATGGCCCTGTTCGCCGATAACTTTTCTAACCTTTTCCAAAGACTCCTTTCTCATGAAATTGTCCATCGCCCTTAGTGTCGCCAATTGGTCGACCGGGTGATTTTTATCTTGCAGTTCGGCCCTTAGGTAATATGCATCCCCAACATAAAATGTCCACTGCTCTTTGGTTCTGTATGCTATACCGCAATGTCCAAGGGTATGTCCGAATAAGGGTATCAAATAGATTTCGAAATCCAGATTCACTTGTCTGGCACAGAGGCCAAACCATTCACTGTCGTCTTTTTCATAAAGCTCAATTTTAGGCCTGTGGGATAGTTGTTGGGGTAAATAGCGTTCGTGGCCATTTTGAAAACTTATATACTCTTCCCTGGAAACGTGGACTTTAGCTTTAGGAAAGTCCGCGAGGCCTCCGATATGATCCGGATCAAGATGGGAGCAGACAATATGGTTTACAGTTTTCGGGTCCAAACCGAGTTGCTCAATTTGCCGAATTGCCGTAAGATTTTCGTCAAATCTGAATCCTGTAATTTCAACCAACTCCCTTCCAAGTCTTTTTTCGGGAGCCTTGGTTTCCGCCATTCCCAATCCGGCATCAATCAGTGTAAGTCCTTGATGCGATTCAATCAGAACACAATGACCGATCGCAGGACCAAAAGGCGATTCTATTTGAACGCAGTTTATGTGATGTACATGCATCATACTTGATTGCAAAATAACGTTTAGAGGGTTGTTAAAATAGAACAATGGCGACATGGTTCCTCAACACTCCAATAAGCGCAAAGGGCAGAAGGAACTTTCATTGCCCATATGCACTGGGCGGTAATCGGGACCCTTCCTTAAAAATACTTTGGGGGTGTGGCCCGAAAAGTTCTTAAACTCTCTTATGAAATGGGATTGGTCGGAATAGTTCAACGCATAGGCAATGTCGCTTAACTTTTGAAAATGCCCATTTCTAAGCAATTGCGCCGCTTTTTGAAACTTGATGATACGGATATAGGTCTCAGGGGCTACTCCGATGCATTGCTTGAACCTTCGCTGGAACTGTCGCCTTGAGGTATTGGAATATGCGGATATATCCCTTGCATTTACATTTGCAGTGTTTCGAATAATGTGATGGACACTCTGCTTTATTACCGCATCCTGCTCTTGCTTTGAAGATTGTTGATATAATGCATCGCAAAACAACCCGATCGTTTGTTCTGTATCGGCGGTATTCAACAATAGGTCAACAAATCCACGAGAAAAAAAATGCTCGATGTCCAAAACATCGTTTGTAAGGTCGGAAGCATTCATATTGAAAAGTGACTTAAAAGCAACAGGGAAAAAGCTGACTCCTATAATAGTTGGAGTACCCCTGATCAGGTTTGTGCAAGCAGTTGTTTTTTGACCATACAAAAATGCTATGGGCAAAGGCTCACCGTCGCTGTTCAAAACAGATGAATTGCCAGTGGAATGTTGAAAGACAATTCCTGGCAAACCGTCGGCCAAGATTTTATATGGCTTGGCGAAAGCATCTGGATTTGGGAAGCTTGAATACCAAAAATGCCTGACGATCCCTCTCAGTTTTTTTGGCGGTTCAACGCTTACAACTTTCATTAATTGTGTTTTTTGAAATTCAATTTGAGGCCTGTCAAAGAAAATCATTTTTAAGGAATCCTATTTCCGGTTGAGTACCTCCGGCTCCACTGGAATGACACAGTTTCAAACTATTTAAATAAAGAAGTCAGCATGGGATTAGAATCTATCTTTCAAGACACTAACAAATGGTTTAAAACAAATAGGTTATGATCATTTTCAATTTTGTAGCACTAAGGAATGATACCGGGGCTAAATGCATTGTGACAAGACTAAGCTTTTGAGTGAATTTATTTGTTAAGGATTTTTTTTCTGAATTCTGATGGGGTCATTCCCTCGGTTTTTTTAAATGTTCGGTTAAAGGAGGTTTTGGAATTAAAACCACATTCAAAAGCAATTCCCAAAAGGGTGAGTTGTCCTTTTTCATTGGATTCCAGACATTTTTTTACCTCATGTATTCTATAATAGTTTATAAAATCGAAGAAGTTTTTTTTCTCAATACTGTTAATAGCTTGCGAGAGATGATTGGGCAAGACTTGCAATTGCGCTGCCAAGGAGTACAAAGTCAGTTCCGGATTCAAATAGGACTTCTCATGGTTCATCAGTTCAACCGTTTTTCTGTGGATGGCAATTGCCTGCTTTTCCGTTAGACCCGATTTCTCATATTTCGACTTTGTATTTTCTTTTTCAAGCCTATAAGTTGATACTTTTTTTGAATACTCTACAAATAGTGAAGGTTGCTTTACCCCAAAATATCCTATGACAAATAGAAATATGGAAGAGGCTATGTTGGTCAACAGTCCTCCGTATTGGGGTATTTTTAAATACATCACTCTATCCAGGAACAGGCTAACTACTGCGATTGTCCATAGGCACAACACTCCCAGGGCTACCAAAAAGAGCCATGTTAAATGTTTTTCCTCAGTGTTGGAGAATATGTCATCGACATTCTTTTTATGGGCAAATAAAATTCTTAAAACAAGTATGACATAGACGAGGAGGCTTATCATTTTGCATATCAGAAGCGAGTTTCTCAGCTGGAAATTAACTCCCTCGTCATAAAATATTGGAGCCGTAAGCAGGGAAAATGCAATCAAGAATGGAATTGCATGAAGCCCGATTTTGGGATTGAGTTCAAAGGAAAACGTTGTCAGCGACAAGGTGTAAAAATAGAGAATTGGGCCATGGATAAAAATCGAAGCCTCACTGAACTCGAAAAGCAATTGCTCCCAGACTACAAATTCGCCATGTTTTGTGTTGAGCAAAAAAACGGAGACAAAATTGACGGTCAATACAAACAACCACAGCACCAGGAAATGGTCCGAAACGCTTCGGTTTCTCTTTCCAAGAATCAATGCAATTATAAAAACCGCTAGTCCAATGCTTGCAGCATGCAGGTATCCCATCATCATAAAGTTAGTCCTTTCTTTGGTGAAAATGATATCTGTGCTACATGGTTTCCCATATTGGTAGCATCTTACACGCTGGGACGACTTAGGACGACAATTATGATTTATTTGCTTTGATTCGTAATCACATGAAAATGGCAAATAGTATCGAGACGGAAAATCTAAAAAAGGTTTTTGGTCGAAAAAATGAAGAGGTAGTGGTGATTGACCAACTGAACCTTGCCATACCCAAGGGCAAATGTACCATGATTATGGGAAGTTCTGGTTCCGGTAAGTCTACCCTATTGTATTTGTTAAGTGGTATGGACGACCCAACCGAAGGGACCATCACAATAGATGGTGTCGTTTTGGACAGTTCCAGCGAAAAAAAGATGTCCCTGTTTCGAAGAAACAAAATTGGCTTTGTTTTCCAGGACCATAATCTGATATCGAGTTTGACTCTCAAAGAGAACATATTGGTTGCAGGTTATTTATCAAAGGAAAGCCGTAAAACGGTGAAGGAAAGGGCGCATACGCTTATGGAACAACTAGGAATAGCGTCATTGGAAAACCGATATCCCGCTGAAGTCTCGGGAGGGCAAAAACAGCGGTGTTCCATAGCCAGGGCCATGATCAACCACCCCGATATTATTATGGCAGATGAACCCACAGGAAACCTTAACTCATCCACTTCTACCCAGGTTTTGGATTCGCTGATAAAAGCAAAACATAAAGATCAGTCCGTTGTAATGGTGACCCATGATCCGAAATCAGCGTGTTACGGGGACCGCATTTTGTTTATGCGGGATGGACAAATCGTTGACTCCCTCATTTTTGAAGAGCATGTAGGGAAGGAGGAGCGATATGATATGCTGTTAAACTTGTTGAAAAAACACTCATGGTAAAAAGGGGAGGGGCTATACGAAGCATCGTATTGATCGGAAAGGAACGTTTTAAGTCCAATCTTCGGCAATACATCCAAATCATCGGGGCATTGCTGATGGCCACTTTTTGCATTTCATTGGCATTGCAACTATTTGTGGTGTTGGAAAAACCCTTTGATGTCACTTTTGAAAGACTGAGAGCCTCTCATCTTTTATTGTTGTTCGAAGATGATGACGCCTTGGGCAGTGAAATCTCCGAATGGTTTGGGCAACAGGACGAGATAGCACATGTTGGGCCGCTACAACCCTACCATATACAATCAAAAAGTATGCTATTTCAAGGGCGTGAGTTGGATATGGACATCCAAATAACGGAAAGAATTGTTGGCGATACCCTTTATGACCAACTAAAGAGCATTAAGGGAAAACCAAGCCGCCAACCAAACATTGGGGAAATCTGGTTACCCTATCACTTTGAGGCTATGCATGGTATTCAGGTGGGGGATACGCTGGGGATCCCTTCTCAGGGCAATTTCTACGACATCGAGGTTAGCGGCTTTGTGGTGGATCCCCACTATCTCAGTAATGTATTTAATCCCACAAGGGCGTGGGTGGCCCCGGGGGGGTTATCCTTTTTTGTGCCGATTCAGGATTTGAAAAATACAACCCTGGGGATCCGATTTAAGGATCCGGAAGCGTTGGACACAGTCTGGAAAAGGTTTAGCCAAGAATTCGATTATTCGGGTATTGACCTAAGATATACGGTTTTTAAAACGGCCTATTCCGGTTTCTCCAAAATCTTAAGCATGGTACTTCTGGTATTTGGAATTATACTTCTTAGTATAGCCATGTTGATCATTAAAACCACAATTTCAAGCAGTATCCTTTCAGATTTCAAGCAAATAGGGGTTCTAAAAAGCATAGGGTATACCAGGAACAATATTATAGGTTCCTATACTTTACAATCCCTGGTTTGGTTGCTCGTCGCCATCCCTTTGGGACTTGTATTATCTGACCTGGCAATGGAGTTCATTATGAATTCCACCTTGCAAAAAATCGGGATATCAGAGTTGACCATGGGAACTGCATCTCCCATTTTTATTACTGCCCTATTGATGACAGGTTTGGTATTGGTCGTTTGTTATTGGATTTCCCGCAAGGCTGGCAAAGCCAAACCGACCCAAGCGTTGCGCAATGTAAAGAACCCCAATACAATATATCATAACCGATTTGGAATGTCTTTGGAAGGAGATTTTCCATTATCCCCTTGGTTTGCACTTCGATTTATCAGAAATACCCTCCCAAGTTCCATTTCATTGATTTTGGGATTTTTGGCAACCTTTACCCTCATCTTGTTCAGCATCAATCTCTACAACTCCTTTGGGTCACTTGAAAAAAACAAAACCGCCTGGGGATTTGATGAAAGCGATTTGGTCTTAACAAGACAGTCCTCCATCGTATTGCCTTTGAACCATGGTGAACTCATGGATATTTTGAAAAATCAGAGGAAAGCATCCATAAAAAGGATTATTCCTTTTGGTAGTCTTACGGCACAAATCATTGATCAGAGCGGTCAAAAACAACAGGTTTTTGGTAAAGCGTATTCCGATGCGCTTTCCGAAGCTGGTCTTATCAATATCGGAGGCGAACACCCCAAGGGGGAAAATGAGGTAGCCCTTTGTATAGGAACGGCAAAGTACCATAACAAGCGAGTAGGGGATTCCGTCCTTTTGGAAATAGAAGGATTTAAGAAGACTTTTAGGGTGACAAGCATTTATCAAGATATCAGTGCTTTTGGACAAGGCTTTCGGCTTCATCAAAGTGCCATGTTGCCCTTAAACCCGTTGTATGAGCCCACTTCATACGGGCTGGTCCTTGAAAAGCAGGTGAAAGCCGATTCGATCAAGCAGCATCTTTTGGCACATTTGGGGGAAACCGTGATGATTGAGGGAAGTATAGAAAGTCGAAAATCGATAGTCGGACTTTTACAAAACATGAAACTTGGAATACTTTCCATATCCATCCTGTTCACGCTCATTCTTTTGGTGATCATTGGAAATGATATCACCCTACAGATCAAACAGCATGATTTGATCTATGCACAAATGAAGAGTATAGGTTTTCACTCGAACCAGCTAAGGGGAATTATTTTAATTCGGGTAATGCTATTGTTTGCTATAGGTCTGGTAACCGCCATCCCGTTGGGTTTTATGTTAGGAAAACCCTTTGCCGAAGGACTGGCTTCGGGTTTGGGCATCCAGGACTTCCCTTTTTATATCGCTCCGTTCAGCATTGCCCTGGTGTATCTGTTGTTGTTCCTTTTTGTGCTTGCCCTCTGTTGGTTTACCTCCAAACTGATTGTAAAAATCAACCCGAGAAAACTGGTTGAAATTTAAAATTAAACCGCGATGAACACTGTATTACGAATTTCGCTCGCTGTATTCCTCTTAGGATGTTTTGAGGGTCAGGCACAGATTGAAGACCAGATAGATGGTTATCTAAAAAAAGTATACCAAAACCATACTATTCCAGGATTTGCTGCTGTGGTGGTCAAAGAGGATAAAATTGTTTACAGATCCGGATTTGGAAGAAGGCGCCTCGGAAAAAACGCGGAATTCACCCACAAAACGGTTTCTGATATAGGTTCGCTTACAAAGTCAATTACCGCTGTAGCGATAATGCAATTGGTAGAGCAAAACAAAGTATCGCTAGACACTCCCGTGGTGCATTATTTACCTGATTTTCGAACCGCCAATAAAGAAATGAGCGATAAGATTACGGTAAGAATGCTGTTGAACAATACGGCGGGCCTCAAGTCTAATCCAGTTCCTTCGTATCAACGGTCCTCAAAAGCTTTGGAACATTTGCTCGAAAGTTTAAAGACTACCTTTCTATCCAGGGAACCTGGTGCTTCTTATGAATATAGCAACACAGATTTTAGTATTGCCGGACTTTTGGTGGAGCGGTTAACAGGAATGTCCTACGAGACTTATGTCGAGGAAAACATATTCGCCCCCTTACAAATGAACAGTTCCATTTCCAACTCCTTGGCTCTTGATAGCTCCCATTTATTATATGGCCACTACTATGGCCCTAAACCCCTTCCAGCTCAAAATAGGGGCTTTGTAAATTCCGGGGAATATGTCCCCGCCGGTAGTGCTACCCAATCAACAGCAGAAGATTTGGGAAACTACTTGGTAGCCCTACTCCAGGGTGGCCGTTTTAAGGGAAAAGAAGTGGTATCAGAAGAAAGTATCAAGCAGTTATGGCATCCCAATATTTCATTTCAAGGATTGAGCAAGGCCGATGGGGGTACTGGAAAAAAATACCAGTATGGCCTGGGTTGGATGATTTCTGAGATCGATGGCAGGAACATAGTGCATCACGGAGGTAGTACGGGAACCATGTCTTCCTTTACCATGATTGACGTGGCAAACCATACCGCTACTTCATTGCTTTTCAATTTGGACCTTACATTTATCGACAGACATCAATTTATACCCCATTACACGATCGCCAACAACATTTTGCATTTGGCCAATGGGGAGAATATCTCAGCATTTGGGATACCTATTGCTGAGGATGAGACCAAAAACAATTTTGAATTGCATCTTAAGGAAATGGATAGATACATCGGTGAATATCATTTTGAAAGCGGGGGTTTTGCCTGGATGAATTTTGGTTTGACTTTGAAAGTTGAAATCACCAAGCAACAAAGACTTAAAGGCAAGGTTTTACGAGATAATGAAACCGCGAGGGAATTCTACCTCGATTTCATTAATCCCTCCACATGCGTTACCCGCAACATTGCCAGTCCGGAAACAATTCGGTTTACTTTTACTCCGAAAGGAGAGATCAAGGGATTACTTTGGAACGGACGTCTCTATAAAAAGAAAAATGAAGCAGATATCGAAAATCTCAATACGTATACACTGGCAAAACATAAGCGCGTAGTCTTACCCAAGGACTGGATTTTTGAAAAGACCTCTTCGGGTTTTATAGCCTCCAGTGGAGACAGTGGTTCCAAAATAACAGGATGGATAAATTCCCGCTCAACGGGCATAGATACATCTGCTATGGAAACGTATCTGGCCAATATACAGCTGACGAAGCGAGGGCTTAAAACCCGACAAAATTTTTCAACCCATACATGGGAAATGCAAAGCTTTCAGACGACACAAGGGGCAATGCTTACAGTCTTCAGTTCGATTGAATCCGAATCTCAAATACATTTTGTTCTGGAATCAAACGCGAGTGATCATACCAAAAACATCAATCATGTAATGATTCCGCTGATAACTTTTCTAAAGGTCAATTCGATTTAG
>NZ_JANQIH010000041.1 GCF_028282265.1 Allomuricauda sp. | reverse complement strand
ATACGGCAAGGGCAATTTGTGGATTTTCTACCGGAGCAAATGCAACAAATACAGAGTGGTCGGTAAGCTGCATTCGCTCCCCATCGATTCTTACAAAGTTTTCTACCGTTCCCGTTTTACCAGCGATTTCTACGTCAGGAATCTGAAGCCATTTAGCGGTTCCATATTTGTAAACGTTTGCCATCCCATCGATAACAGGGTCAAAGTGTTTTCTATCTATCGTGGTATATCTCGGTTCTGTATATTGCGGATTAATGCCCCCGCTATTCCTAATATTTTTGATGACATGCGGGGTATAAAAATACCCTCTGTTGGCAATGGCCGCGGTCATATTAGCTAGTTGTAACGGAGTTGCTGCTACCTCTCCTTGTCCGATAGAATTAGATATAATGAAAGACGAAACCCAACGATTATCCCCATAAGCATTGTCGTAATACGCCTTATCAGGTATTCTGCCTGGTCGTCCCGTGGGTAAATCCGTACCCAGATAACCGCCTAGTCCGAAGCTCTTCATATGGTTTTCCCACACATCCATACCTTCGTCGGTAGTGGGATACTTATCGTAGATTTTTCTAAAGGTACCTGCAAAATACGCATTACAGGATTTATAAATTCCGGAGTTCATATCATGAAGTCCTCCGCCACAATGACATCCCCGTTTTGTATTGCCTACGTAAAAACCGTTATAACATCTGAACTTGGTAGAAGGCTCAATGACACCTTCTTGTAGGGCGACCAATGCGTTAAGCGTTTTAAACGGTGAACCTGGTGAGGGTTCGGCCAAAATAGAACGGTCCCAAGTGGGTTTTGAAATAGTATCGTAATGGAGTTTGTTATAGTTCTTTGAACGTTCCCTCCCCACTAAAATGGCAGGGTCGTACGTGGGTCCTGAAATCATGGCCAAAATCTCACCGCTTTTGGGTTCAATGGCTACAATTCCACCGCGTTTTCCGTGCATCAGGCGTTCACCGTATTCCTGAAGTTTTTTATCGAGGGTTATTCGAATTTCTCTCCCTTGTTCTGGAAGCGTATCCAATTTACCTGCCTTGTAGGGTCCGATATCGCGATTAAAACGGTCTTTTTGAATGAATTTTACCCCTTTGCGTCCCCTTAGGATTTCTTCATATTGTTTTTCAATGCCCGTACGTCCTTTTAGCTCCCCAGCCACATAGTAAGGATTGTTTTGCAGATCCCAATCATTTACTTCACTGATATAGCCAAGAACATTGGCGGCACTGTTCGTGGCATAATAGCGCAGTGACCTTTTTTGAATATAAAAGCCCTCAAAATGTCTCATTTTTTCTTGAAGACGTGCATAGTCTTCTTTTGAAAGCTGAGGTACCAATACCGATGGAAGTCTTGGGGAGTAGGTACGGGCCTTTCTCATTTTTTGGATAAACGATGGTTTGTCAATTCCCAAAAGGGAGCAAAACTCCAAAGTATCCAAAGGTTTTACTTCCCTCGGAATCACCATAACATCATAGGCCGGCTGATTGCCTACCATGAGTTCTCCGTTTCGGTCGTAAATGTAACCCCGTTCAGGATAGTCATAGATTGCTTTTATTGCAGGATCTTCCAAAGTCTGGTCTGGAGAAAAACTGAATAACTGTAAATAGGATAGTCGACCAATGAAGGTGAAACCTATGATGACGACTACTGAAGAAAGCAAGAATTTTTTCATGGTATAAACCTAATCACGACCCTATAAATGATTAACGGACAAGAGTTGATTTTATTCACTCTTGGGGCTAAAAAGTGAGCTGAACAATGCACACAAGAATATGGTTGCCACTGAAGCGGCCAATATTTTCTTTAAAATTAGTAGTATATGGGAAAAACTTAAAATTTCTAGGGAAAAGAATATCAGTTGATGCACTAATACCAATAAAGCTAAAAAAGTAAGACGTTGTACTTTGGTTGTATTTTTAAAACTGAAATTCTGAAATTCATAATTGACCCCAAAACAAAAACGCATAATCAGCGGTCTTGCATAAGCTGCGGTCAAAGTAGCCAGAGCATGCAGTGCAAGGGTATCTGAAAAAACATCGATGATTATTCCCAACAGAAAAGCGGTGAGTAAAAACAGGCCCCGATTCCCCTTGATTGGGTACCAATAAAGAAAAATCACATAGACCATGGGATTGATAAACCCTAAAAAATTTAGGGTGTTAAAAATCAACACCTGTGTCAATACAAGTAGGACAAACCTTAGAATATTTAGAAAAACGACACTATTCATCAGTAGTTAAGGCTTCCAATTCTTCAATCTCTTCTTTGTTTCTGTTTTTGATGACGTAAATGTTCTTCACATTGGCCATATCATTAAAAAGCTCAACCTCAATATTGTAAAAGCTTTTAGAAGCGTTCAAATCGTACTTTTTGATTACGCCTATAGGTATATTCTCTGGAAAAATACTTGACATGGCTCCCGTAACAATTGTGTCACCAACCACCAATGGCACCAATCTTGGAATGTCTTCCAATTGCACAACCGTATAATCTCTGGCATCCCAAATTAAAGAACCGAAATAATTGGTGTTCTTTATTTTGGCATTGATGTTTGATTTGGTGTTCAGTACGCTCTGAACTGTTGAAAAGCTAGAGGAGGTGTTTTCTACGATTCCCAAAATCCCTACCGTAGTAATAACGCCCATATCTTGTTTAACTCCATGGTCCGACCCCTTGTTGATGGTAAGATAATTTCGAGGGGAAGCAAAACTGTTTTTCACTACTTTGGCTTCCATAACTTCATAGTCAACAGCTAAGGTATCCACACGCCGAATCCCGTTTGTGGTCGAATTGAACAATAGACTACGCAATCGCTGGTTTTCTTGAACGAGTCTATCGTTTTCATCCCGCAATGAGAAATACGAGGAGATATCGGATGCCGTACCGTAAATTTTACCAGTCAACCATTTGGACGAATTGAAAAACTTTGACTGGTGGTAAGAATGCGAGCGAATGGTCATTACCAGGGATATCGTCGCCAGAAAGCCATATAAAAAAGCAGTTCTATAGCTTAATATGAAATTGATAATGCGCTGCATTCAATCAAAAGATAAATAGAATCTTAGTTTTATCGGCCAGATTCGTAGGTAAAAGTAAGATAGGCTATTTAATCAATATGCTTTTGTACCGCTCCAAATTTTTTAGGGCTATACCCGTTCCTCGAACAACAGCTCGAAGTGGGTCTTCCGCAATATAAACCGGCAAATCTGTTTTTTGGGAAAGACGTCGGTCCAATCCTCTCAACATAGAACCGCCCCCTGCCAAATAAATTCCTGTGTTATAAATATCAGCGGCAAGCTCTGGAGGTGTTTGGGACAAGGTTTCCATAACTGCATCTTCCACACGAAGGATACTCTTGTCTAATGCCTTGGCTATTTCCCTGTAGGATACATGTACTTGTTTTGGTTTACCCGTAAGCAAATCACGCCCCTGGATGGATTTGTCATCTGGAGGGGATTTTAAATCCTCCGTAGCAGAACCAATCTCTATTTTTATGGCTTCCGCTGTGCTTTCCCCAACATATAGATTGTGTTGTGT
>NZ_JANQIH010000039.1 GCF_028282265.1 Allomuricauda sp. | reverse complement strand
GTGGGTTTGGCCGTTTCATTGTAGGCCATATGGCTTTTTATAGGGTCGTTGTTGGCAAGTTCTTCAAGCCTTTTTTCTTCCTCTTTTATAAGCTCCTCAATATCCTCATCGGCCAAACTGAGCTCAATGACATACTCTTCTTCCTGCATCCCGCCCAAATGGATATTGTACAACGATAGCACAATAATCCCCATGGAGAACACGGTGATAAGTAAAGACAGCTGCTGACGGCTAAGGTTCATGGTGCTATAATAACCCCTTTTTTTATAAATTATTTTATTGCAAGGTCCGTACCTAATCGCAAATTTGCCAAGAATTTAACCCATATTTTGGAGTTTTTCCTTGAAAATAGCAGGTGTGACTGCTTTACTTACGTCATAAGCACCTATTTTGGTTCGCCTTAGTTGGGATAGGTAACCTCCAGATTGTAAGGCTTTTCCGAAGTCATGGGCCAATGAACGGATATAGGTACCCTTGCTACAAACTACCCGAAAGTCTACTTCGGGTAACGAAAATCGAGTTATTTCAAACGCTTCAATAATCACTTTTCGTGGTTTAACCGTGACCTCTTCTCCTTTACGTGCGAATTCATAAAGCCTTTTTCCATCCTTTTTTAATGCTGAAAATACAGGGGGAATCTGCTCAATTTCTCCCTTGAATTTTTCAATCGTTTGTTGAACAAGCTTTTCTGTGATATGTTCGATTTCAAAAGTCTGGTCCACCTGGGTTTCCAAATCGTAGGAGGGAGTAGTTGCCCCAAGGGTTATGGTACCGGTATACTCTTTAACCTGACCTTGTAGCTCCGGTATTTTTTTTGTGAATTTCCCTGTGCAAATAATCAAAAGGCCTGTAGCCAAAGGGTCTAGTGTGCCCGCATGGCCAATCTTGAATTTTTTATTGAGGTCAAACTTTTTTCGAATGGCCCATTTTACAGCGTTTAAAGCTTGAAAAGAACTCCATTCGTAAGGTTTGTCAATCAAAAGGACTTGACCATTTAAGAAGTCTTCTTTTGTTTTCACAAAAAGTGGTTTAGAGGAAAATATATAATTCTGTTCAGTTTATCCCCAGATACTCCACGCAATGGCAATAAGCCCTACAATCAGACAATATAAGGCAAAGTAAGAGAGTTTGCTTTGTCTTACCAATTTGATCATCCATGTACAGGCGGCCAACCCAGCGATAAAAGCTGCCAAAAAACCTACACCCATAGCTATCGCCTGTTCACCTTGAAAATCGATGTCCCCGCTTAAGAGGTCTTTACCCATTTTTCCCAAGATCAAAGGAACCACCATCAAAAAAGAAAACCGGGCAGATTTGGTTTTGTCCACACCCAACAGAACAGCTGCGGAAATAGTAGCTCCACTTCGCGATATTCCTGGAAGGATAGCCACAGCTTGCGCCAAGCCAATTACAAAGGCACTACGATAGGAGACTCCTTTGTCCGTAGTCTTGGCCAAATCGGCCAAATACAACAAAATGGCAGTAATCAAAAGCATAATGCCTACTATAATGATGGCGCCATCGAAGAAGACCTCCAAAAAATCCTGTAGAAAGAAACCAATCAATGCTGCGGGAATCATGGAGATGATGATTTTAACGGAAAACTGCGTCTCTTCGTTCCATTTAAATTGAAATAGGCCCCTTAAAATTTCCGCTACATCCTTACGAAAAACGATTAGGGTACTCAAAGCCGTGGCAAAATGCAAGACAACGGTGAATAAAAGACTTTCTTCGGGCAAAGCGTTAGCACCCAAAATAGCTTTCCCCAATTCTAAATGACCACTTGAAGATACCGGCAAGAATTCGGTCAACCCTTGAATGATTCCAAGGATTATCGCATCAATAATATCCAAATTATTTCCTGTTTTTGTTCGGGTTCAACAAAATGGCGTACACCTGAATACCGAGACCTATGAGAACAAGGGTCGGCGCCAGCCGAATTCTCCTAAAATTGTAGATATCCGGATTGAAAACGTTGGGGTCGTCGCTGCCCCCGCCACTCATCAAAATGAAACCTATTGCGATAAAGGCTAGGCCAATAAATAAAAAAAGATAGTTTCTTTTTTGAAAGACGAATTCTTTGGTTGGTTTAGTTTCCTTCTTATTTTTCTTACTCATGCTGTAAAGTTAATAATAAAGATCATCTGTTCTTAAATTCAGAAATCTTTGGGTGGCAAAATGTGTACTGGCCCAAGAAATGATAACGCCCAATCCAAAAATCCCAGAAAAAAGAACAATCAACAAAACAAAATCTTGGAACAGATTGAGCTCGGGAAAATTTTCATTAACATAAAATAGAACAACTCCCAGGGCAATAAGTGCAAGTATGGCTCCTAACATACCAAGCTTAATATTGGTCCAAATGAAGGGTTTTCGAATAAACTTTTTCGTAGCTCCCACCATTTGCATAGTCTTGATAATAAATCGCTTGGAATAAATTGATAGCCGAATGGAGCTGTTGATCAACAAAACTGAAATGAACGTAAAAATGCCACTAGCGACTAGAATCCATAGACTAATCCTTTGAACATTATCATTTAAAAGGGAGATTAAAGGCTTGTCATAACTTACCTCTTCCACATAGGTTTTGGCCGATATGGTCTCAGCGATTTCGGACACTTGTTCGGGTGAAACAAAATCGGCTTTCAGATTAACATCCATTGAGTTCTTAAGGGGATTGTAACCTAGAAATTCGACAAAATTCTCACCAATATCCTCGCTGTACTGTTCGGCGGCATCCTCTTTTGAAATGAATTCGGCCGATTTGGTGTATTCGGCCATGGCCAAACTTTTCTGAAGCTGTTCAATCTCTATAGGCTTCGCATTGTCTTTAAGAAATACTGAAATTGTGATCTGTTCCTTAAAATGATCGGATAGTTTTTTTGTATTGAGAACCAATAGTCCCAGAACACCCAGTAGGAACAACACCAAAGCAATGCTCAAAACCACCGAAAAATAGGAGGAAATCAGTCTTCTGCGTTGATATCGTTCAATATATTGACTCATAAACAAAATTCGATGCGTAAAAATAGAAAAGTAAATTGTAATTAGCGGATTACCGCTATTTTTGCTTTTCGAAAAAGCTGCATCGAAGATGAATTATGATTTCCGCGAGATAGAAGCCAAATGGCAAAAATATTGGGCCAAGAATGAAACCTTTAAAGCATCGAATCATTCCGATAAACCTAAGTTTTACGCCTTGTCCATGTTTCCTTACCCTTCTGGGGCAGGACTTCATGTAGGCCATCCCTTGGGTTATATCGCAACAGACATTTATGCTCGATACAAAAGGCATAAAGGATTCAACGTATTGCATCCCATGGGTTATGATTCCTTTGGTCTTCCGGCGGAACAGTACGCAATTCAAACGGGGCAGCATCCTGCTATAACAACAGAGGCAAATATCAAGCGTTATCGGGAGCAGTTGGATCAATTAGGGTTTTCTTTTGATTGGAGTCGCGAAGTGCGTACTTCAGACCCTAACTATTATAAATGGACCCAATGGGTTTTCATCCAACTTTTTAATTCTTGGTACAACCAGAAGTCAGACAAGGCTGAAGACATCGAAGAACTTGTTTCCATTTTTGAAAAAGAAGGGAACACCAACGTTCAGGCTGCCTGTGACGACGATACACTGTTATTCAGCGCGGAAGACTGGTCCGGTTTTACTGAGAAGACCAAACAAGAGATTTTATTGAAGTACCGATTGACTTATCTCGCCGATACCGAAGTCAACTGGTGCCCAGCTTTGGGTACGGTTTTGGCCAATGACGAGATTGTAAATGGGGTTTCAGAACGCGGAGGGCATCCGGTCATTCGAAAAAAGATGACCCAATGGAGCATGAGAATCACTGCCTATGCCCAACGATTGTTGGATGGGCTGGACACCATTGATTGGCCCCAACCTTTAAAAGATTCCCAAACCAATTGGATTGGGCGCTCTGAAGGGGCTTCAGTTACGTTTAATGTTATAGATAATTTGGACACTGAGCGTAGTCGAAGTGACCAAAATGTGATTTCGACTTCGCTCAATCACCAACACCAAATCGAAGTCTTCACCACTCGCCCTGATACCATTTTCGGTGCTAGCTTTATGACCTTGGCTCCAGAGCACGAATTGGTAGCCAAGATTACAACTCCAGAACAAAAAGAAGTGGTGGATGCTTACGTGGAAGCTACGGCCAAACGTTCTGAACGTGATCGTATGGCCGATGTAAAAACGATTTCTGGCGTGTTTACTGGGGCATATGCCGAACACCCATTCACTAAAGAGCCTATTCCTATCTGGATAGGCGATTATGTATTGGCGAGCTACGGAACCGGGGCCGTAATGGCCGTGCCTTGCGGAGACCAACGCGATTACGATTTTGCCAAACATTATGATATTCCGATTCCAAATATTTTTGAGGGAATTGATATTTCGGAAGAAGCGTTTGCGGATAAAGCGAACACGATAATTGCCGATTCCGACTTTTTGAACGGTCTACCTTACAAAGAGGCGGTCACAAAAGTGATTGAAGCTTTGGAAAAAATGGGTCAGGGTCAAGGCAAGATCAACTATCGTCTTCGCGATGCGGTTTTCAGTCGACAACGCTACTGGGGAGAACCGTTTCCGGTGTATTATGTGGATGGGATGCCACAAATGATTGACTTGCAGCATTTGCCTTTGGAATTGCCCGAAGTAGAAAAATACCTTCCAACCGAAACCGGTGAGCCGCCTCTAGGGAATGCGACACACTGGGCGTGGGACGCCAAAAATAGCAAAGTGGTTTCCAATGAGATGCTGAAACAAGTTCAGCAAGACGGTCATTCTGAGTTAAATTCGGAATCCTATGAGGGTGTCTATCCATTGGAATTGAACACTATGCCAGGTTGGGCTGGGAGTTCACAATACTTTAATCGATACATGGACCCTCACAATGATGAGGCCATTTATTCGCAAGAAGCCATCGATTACTGGCAAGATGTGGATTTATATATCGGTGGAAGCGAACATGCTACGGGGCATTTGCTCTACTCCCGTTTTTGGCAAAAGTTTTTGTTTGACAAAGGCATTGCACCCAAGGACGAATACGCCCAAAAGTTGATCAACCAGGGGATGATTACAGGGACTTCTATTTTTATGAATTATGCTGACTTCAACGTTTTATTCAAGATAAAGTTAGTGGAAGTACATGAGGTTGAACCTATAGAAAGGGAAAGTGAATCCGAACTTCAATTACTGGTACAAGTTTTTTATTCAAAGCAAGAGGAATGTACATTTGATAATGTGAAAGCTAAATTTTTAGAGCAAGCAAAACAAAAATTCGTATCCTCTGAAAGCATAAAATCTTATAGTCTTGAATGCACTGTTACTGGTGGAGCTTTCTTTGAGGAAAAAAGGAGAGTTCCATACTCTTCGGTTGATCCAATATCATTTGAGTTAGATTTTAGAAAGTTAAGAAAGAATGAGTTTTTCAAAAATGCAATAAGTGTTGCTCCAACTGTACATAGGTTCGTCGGTACCACAGAAGTCGAAAAGATGTCAAAGTCAAAACTTAATACAGAGAACCCCGATGACATTTGTGAGGAGTACGGGGCAGATTCATTACGACTTTATGAGATGTTCCTTGGACCTTTGGAGCAATCCAAACCGTGGAACACGGCAGGGATTACTGGGGTACATTCCTTCCTCAAAAAACTCTGGAAACTCTATTCCCCCTTCATGGATGGTTCGCTGAGCGGAGTCGAAGCGGAACCTTCTGCCGAAAACCTAAAAACCCTTCACAAAACCATCAAAAAAGTAGAAGAGGATATCGAAAACTTTTCCTTTAATACTTCAGTGTCCACTTTTATGATTTGTGTGAACGAACTTACGGCCCAAAAGTGTAAGAGCAAACTTATATTGGAGCCTCTGGCCATTTTGGTATCTCCCTATGCACCCCATATTGCGGAAGAACTTTGGGAGCGTTTAGGTCACTCCGAATCCATTGCCGAGGCAACATTCCCCAAATTTGAAGAGAAGTATTTGGTGGAGAGTACTAAGGAATATCCCATTTCCTTTAATGGAAAATTGCGTTTTAAACTTGAGCTACCTTTGGATATGGGTAAAGATGAGATTGAAGCTGCAGTTATGGCCCACGAAAAAACGCACGCTCAACTGCAAGGTCGCGAACCGAAAAAAGTCATCGTGGTTCCTGGCAAGATTGTCAACATTGTAGGATAACGTAGTATATTGGATTGTCGCGCTGAGCCTGTCGAAGCGTATTCTTGTATCGTACTTATAGATTTGCTCCTACAGGAGAGCATAACTCATATTTAACCATATGGAAACCATAGAAATCTTAGGGCTGGTGGCCGCTACCCTGACCACCAGTTCATTTGTGCCTCAAGTTTATAAAACTTGGAAAGAGAAATCTACAAAGGACATTTCCCTTACCATGTACTTGGTGTTCTTTACAGGAACCATGCTCTGGTTGTATTACGGTTTTGTCCACAATAGCATTCCCATTGTCATGGCTAACGGAATTACAGGTTTGTTGGTGGCTTTCATCCTTATATTAAAACTCAAGTACAAATAATTTGAGGGCAGTATCTATTTTTTTGTGTTTTATTTTAAACTAACCCCCTAAAAAATAGGGGTATATTGTTAAAATATATGTTTTTTAATCACCATACCCCTACTTTTTGTCGATTTTATTTCTCCATTTGTTCATTTTGTAACACCTTTGGCCCATAAATCATAAAAGCATAACAAAATGATTGTAGGGGTACCTAAAGAAATCAAGAACAACGAAAGCCGGGTGGGCATGACCCCAGCTGGTGTTTTCGAATTGGTAAAGAACAACCATACGGTTTATGTACAATCCGGCGCTGGAGAAGGTAGCGGTTTCTTCAATGAGGACTATCAACAGGCCGGAGCAACTATTTTAGACACCATTGGCCAGGTGTACGCCATGAGCGAAATGATTGTTAAAGTCAAAGAACCCATTGCGGAAGAGTATAACTTGATTCAAAAGGGACAGATCGTATTCACCTATTTTCATTTTGCATCCAGCGAAACTTTGACCAAGGCGATGCTACATAGCAAAGCTACATGTATCGCTTATGAGACCGTGGAGGATGATGATGGTACTCTGCCCTTATTGACCCCTATGTCAGAGGTGGCTGGAAGAATGGCCATTCAGCAAGGCGCAAAATATTTGGAAAAGCCTAAAAAAGGCAGAGGAGTGCTTCTAGGTGGTGTTCCTGGGGTGGCTCCCGGTCGTGTTTTGGTGTTAGGTGCCGGAACCGTAGGTGTACAGGCTGCAAAAATGGCAGCAGGTTTAGGAGCCCATGTGACCATTTTGGATATTAATATGAAACGACTTCGGTATGTAAACGATATTATGCCCAGTCACGTTGTAACTGAATTTTCGAACGAATTCAATATTAGAAAACACATCAAGACCCACGATTTGATTATTGGCGGTGTACTTTTAAAAGGTGCAAAGGCCCCCAATCTTATCACGCGTGAAATGCTAAAAGAGATGCGGCCCGGAACCGTAATTGTTGATGTGGCCGTGGACCAGGGAGGGTGCGTAGAGACTACAAAACCTACTACACATGAAGACCCTATCTATATTGTTGATGACGTGGTGCACTATTCCGTGGCCAACATGCCAGGTGCAGTGCCTTATACTTCAACCATGGCCTTGACCAATGTAACACTGCCCTATGTGGTAAAACTCGCGAATATGGGTTGGAGGAGTGCTTGTAATTTGGATAAGTCCTTGGCTAAGGGATTAAATATTGTGGATGGAAAGGTAGTATACGAGGAAATTGCAGAGGCCTTCAGTTGGGAACCTGCGATGGCGTAACGTACATTTTGTCAGTTAATAAACCCTGCCCAGTCTTGGCGGGGTTTTTGCTTTATAGTTGATATCTTTATAAGACTAAAACGAAACAATTATGATGACGTATTATATATTGATTGGAGCTATCGCCTTGGTAAGTTGGTTGGTGAGCAGCCAATTGAAGAGCAAGTTTAAGAAGTATTCAAAGGTACATCTCCGGAATGGAATGAGTGGAGCCGAAATAGCACAAAAGATGTTGGATGACCATGGTATTCGGGATGTGAAGGTAATTTCAACCGCAGGAATGCTTACTGATCACTACAACCCAAAAAATAAAACCGTAAACCTTAGTGAAGGAGTTTATAACCAACGTAATGCAGCGGCGGCTGCGGTTGCTGCCCACGAGGTGGGTCACGCTGTTCAGCATGCACAAGCCTACGAGTGGTTGACTATGCGCTCCAAGCTGGTACCCGTGGTTAGCGTTACCTCAGGAATGTCAACTTGGGTGGTCTTTGGAGGTTTGATGCTAGGTGCCGCAGCAGGAGTGGGCATTGGATTCTATATCGCCGTTGCCGGTTTGATTATGATGGGATTCGCTGCTTTGTTCAGTTTTATTACACTACCCGTGGAATACGATGCCAGCAAACGGGCGTTGGTCTGGTTGAAACAAAAGAATATGGTGAGCCAACAAGAATATGCTGGTGCCGAAGATGCCCTAAAATGGGCGGCCCGAACGTATTTGGTAGCTGCACTTGGAGCTTTGGCCTCACTGGTTTACTGGGCCCTTCAAGTTTTTGGAGGTAGGGATTAATCAACCCTTAACTAAAGAAATAGAACCTGCTTGATGCGTGTCAAGCAGGTTTTTTTGTGGCAATTGTCGTAATTTTCAGATGGATACTTCAAAAAAGAAATGATTCCTAAAGAATACCAAGGTTTGTTTGGCAATATCGCCCGCTACGTTACACTTTCCCAAGATGAAAAGGAACTGATTGCAGCCATAATCCATATTACCCCCATAAAAAGAAGACAGTTTATTGACCAACCTGGCTATATCAGTCCATATCGAAACTACATTGTAAAAGGTGCATTTCGGTCCTTTTTTTTGGATAAGGATGGAAAGGAACACACGGTTCAAATTGCTATTGAGGATTGGTTTGTAAGTGACTTTTACAGCTACATCACACGAACTCCGGCAACATTGTTTGTGGAAGCGTTGGAGGATTCAACCTTACTTCAAATGAAATATGAGGACATCGAACCGCTCTGCGGAAAAATCCACGCATTGAGTGAATACTTTAGGGTCTCCACCGAAAAAGCATTCGCCTATTCCAGAAACCGGGCACTTTCCAACCTGAGTATGACAGCCGAGGAGCGGTATTTGAAATTGACTTCTATGTATCCCGGTATTGTAAATCGAGTTCCGCAACGAATAATAGCCTCCTATTTAGGGATAACTCCTGAGTTTTTGAGTAAAATCAGAAAGGGAATCGCACAGAATTCTTGAACTAGTTTAAGAGTTTTTCCTAATCCAGATTATTAGACCGCACTTCTAATCGGCACAAATTTGTAGTGTTGAATTTTAAATCTGTTTGCAATGAAAACAACACTAAACAACACACTATTTGGGGTTCTCGGACTGCTTATGGTGATTTTTGGACTGAATATGTTTCTGGGCTTTATTCCGGTAGAACCTCCGGCCGATGAAACGGCGCAACAGTTTTTGGAAACGATGTTTACCTCTTACCTTTTTGTGGTGGTGGCCATCGCTGAGGTAGTAGGTGGCATCCTTATAGTGATAAAGAAAACTAGGCTTTTAGGCTGGTTCTTATTGGCTCCTATAGTATTTAACATCGTTGCCTTTCATGTGGCCCATGATTTTGTGGGTAATGGTATTTGGTTGCTCCCAGCAGCTTTGTTTCTGGCTGGAGGGTTTTTCTTAAAGGAAGAATCGCTTCAACTTTTAAAGCTCAAATAAGATGGAGAAAAGAATTTGGTTGATTACTGGAATATCGAGTGGTTTGGGAAAAGCCTTGGCAGAACGAATTATGGATTCGGGGGACTTCGTATTGGGGACATTCCGAAAGAAAAATCAAGTTAGTGAGTTCAACGAGGCAAATAAAGGAAGAGGTTTCGCATACCGTTTGGACATCACCGACCACTTAGGCATCGAAAACATGGTAAACAACATCAAAAATGAGTTTGAGAGAATCGATGTTTTGGTGAATAATGCTGGTGTTGGGTTTATCGGAGCCATTGAGGAAAGCAGTATGGAGGAAACGAGACAAGTATTCGAAGCTAACTTCTTCGGAGCTTTAAAAATGACCCAAGAAGTATTGCCTATAATGCGAGAGCAAAAAGCAGGACATATCGTTCAAATTTCATCCCACGGAGGGCTTAAGGCTTTTGCTGGATTCGGAATCTACAATGCCAGTAAATTTGCTTTGGAAGGTTTTAGTGAGGCCTTGGCACAAGAAGTTGAACCTTTAAATATCAAGGTCATTTTGGTTGAACCTGGACCTTTTAGAACGGAATTTGCTTCTTCAAAACTTCCTGAGGCAAAGCGAATGATACCCGACTATGACTCAACAGCGGGAGCATTTCGCAACAAGCTTAAAGGAGTGAATGGAAAACAGGAAGGAGATCCAGAAAAAGGGGCGCAGGCTATATACAATTTGGTAAATTCTGAAAATCCATCCTTACGGCTTCCGTTGGGAACAACCGCCTTGATGACCATCGGGATGAAGTTGCAAAGTGTAAAAGCTGATTTGGAAGAAAATAGGAATATCGCTGAAAACGCAGTTTTCAGGTAATTTCTAAATCGAAATTTGTCTATCGATTTGTTGATCCAGCGAAATGAAAGTTTCCGTTCGGGAAACCCCTTCAATTTGCTGGATTTTTTTATTGAGCACCTGCATTAAATGCTCATTATCTCGACATAGTACTTTGATTAAAATAGACCAGTTACCGGTGGTATAATGGCATTCCAAAACCTCTGGAATCTTTTCCAGTTCCTTTACGGCTCTCGGATTGGCCATGGCCTTATCTAAAAATATGCCAATGTAGGCCATAGTAGAGTACCCCAAAACTTTTGGGTTGAGAACAAATTTGGATCCCGACAATAGACCTGAACCTTCCAATTTGCGGAGCCTTTGGTGTATGGCAGCTCCTGATATGCCGATGTTTCTGGCAATTTCCAAAATAGGTCGTCGCGCATCTTGCATCAAGAACCTTAGAATCTTCTTGTCAATTCCATCTATTTTAACCGAACTGTTATTGGATTTCATGGTATATCCAAAAAGTAGAACTTAAAGGTATCAAAAAAATGGAAAACTGTTAAATCGCGATGGAATCAGGATTGTAGCCCAGATAAGGCACCTCAAATTCGTTGAAACGAATTCCATAAGCCTCCAATTCTGCTAAAATCGGTTGGTATACCTCACTTTTGATAGGAATTTGTACTCCAGGGGTCTTAATGTTGTTATTTAGTATTTGAAGAGCGGCCATGGCCACCGGAAGCCCCACTGTTTTTGCCATCGCTGTATAGGTTCTGTTTTCCCCAAGCGCTACCATGTTTGCATCAATCTGCTTTTTGACACCATTGATTTCGTAACCGAACTTATGGTACATCACTATCATGTCCTTTTCGTGTTTCTGGAGCGTCCAGCTATCTTCCAAAATATATTGCAACATTTGGGCAGGGGTTGCATTTTGTAACGGAATTTTTTTGGAATGGTCGAAAAGGTTAAGCTCCAAGAGTTTTCCCCAACGAATATCATCTTGGTCAATTTTAAGGTAGTGCCTGAGTTTTAATTCAACTGAATCCGTGGGTGAGTATGGTAAAAAAAGGTTGACAAACTCCCGGTACGACATGCCTTCTGAGTTTTCAATGGTGTAACTGTCATCGGTCATCCCCAGCATAACGAACATCTGCCAAGCTTTGGAAAATCCAACCCTGCGCATGGTACCTCGGTACAAGGTAAGTGCTTCTTGCAAACCATAGGCCTCACGATATTTTAGTGAATCTCGATTGGCGTAAGCCTCAAAGGTCCCGTGACCTTTTATTTCGAGAAACTCGGTTCTTCTAAACAATTTTTGATAGGGAATATATTTGTAAGAGCCTTCTTGAATGAACTTGGCGGCACCGCCTTGGCCGGCAACAACTACATTTCTTGGATTCCAGGTGAATTTGTAGTTCCAAAGATTCGTGTCGCTATCAGGAGCTACCAACCCACCAGTAAATGATTCGAATAGAAGCATTTTTCCCCCACTGTCCGTAATACGGTCGATTACTTGCATAGCGCTCATATGATCAATACCGGGATCTAAACCTATCTCATTCATAAAAACCAACCCTGCACTCTTAACATCGGCGTCCAATTTTTGAATATCTGGATTAATATAGGATGCGGTGACCAGATGTTTTTTGAACCTCACACAGTCCTCAGCAATTTTGATATGAAGTTTTGGCGGCAGCATCGAAACGACAATGGATGCTTTTTCAATGAAATCGGATCTTTCCGAATCATTAAAAATATCAAGCTTAACTAGGCTACAGTTATCGTGGGATGCAATCTTTTCATCTAAATGGGTGAAATCAATATCGCATATGATCAATTTCAAGTTTTCATCTGAAGATTTTTCCAAAAAGTAGTTCAGTAAATAAGCGGTGGATTTACCGGCACCAAAAACCAAAACAGTACGGGACATAGCTTTTCGTTACTTTTGATTTCAACGGATGCTAAGGTATCAAATTGTTATATCTATAAGAGAACATGTTAAAAAAGTTATGAAAAAAACATTTTTGATTACAGGGGCCTTGTTAGGATTTTTGGCAGTACTTCTAGGGGCGTTCGGTGCCCATGGATTGGAAAAGATTGTGGACGACAATGCTGTGGCTTCATTTGAAACTGGAGTACGTTACCAAATGTACCATGCTTTTCTTCTTCTGATTTTGGGTATTTGGGATGGATTGAAAACGAAACAAATGCGTCTGCTTTTTCGACTGGTTTTGTGGGGTGTAATTCTTTTTTCCTGTTCAATCTATGCCTTGGTTTTGGCTCCAACCTTGTCTTTGGACTTAAAACCCATTGCATTTTTGACACCTTTGGGGGGTACTTTTTTAATATTTGCTTGGTTTCTCTTGGGATATTTTGTTTTGACGGAAAAATCGACAAATTAAACTTTGTTTCATGCCTCGAAAGCTCATATTTTTCTAGCTTTGTGCCAATATTAAAACCCAAACAATGAGTATGTACGACCCAATTACGAAATCGATTTCGTTAAAAGAATACGGAATTCTTCACGACAGGGTAAACTATCAACTTTCACCGGATTCTCTCCATGCCAAAACTATTTCAAACGAAATGGGACAAGAAGCTTCCTCTGGGGCTTTGACAGTAAACACCGGAGAGTTTACCGGACGTTCCCCAATGGATCGCTTTATTGTCAAGGACAGCATCACGGAAGATAAAATTTGGTGGGGCGATATCAACATTCCTTATGAAAGTGAAAAGTTTGATCAGCTTTATGATAAGATGATTGCTTATCTAAATGATAGGGAAGTTTTTGTAAGGGACTGTTTTGTGTGCGCTGATGACGCCTACAAAATGAACCTTAGGGTTATCAATGAATACCCTTGGTCAAACCTATTTGCATACAATATGTTCTTAAGACCAACAGAAGAAGAATTGGAATCCTTTTCGCCCGAGTGGACAGTAATCAACGCTCCTGGATTTTATGCTGATGCTAAAGTAGATGGTACGCGCCAGCATAATTTTGCCATTTTGAATTTTACCAAAAAGATTGCCTTGGTTGGCGGAACGGGTTATACTGGAGAGATTAAAAAAGGGATTTTCTCTTCCCTTAACTTTATTTTGCCCGTTTACAGGGACACTTTGCCCATGCACTGTTCGGCCAACGTAGGAACGGATGGCGATACTGCGCTTTTCTTTGGACTGTCTGGAACTGGGAAGACTACATTGTCCACTGACCCCAATAGAAAACTGATTGGTGACGATGAACATGGGTGGACACCAAGCAACAACGTTTTCAATTTTGAAGGAGGTTGCTATGCCAAGGTGATAGACCTTTCGCAAGAGAAGGAACCGGAGATATATGGTGCCATTAAGAAGGGGGCGATTCTGGAAAACGTGATTATGAATGAAGCTGGAGTTGTTGATTATTCAGATACCTCAATAACACAAAATACCCGGGTTAGCTACCCAATTTACCATATTGAAAATATTCAGCAGCCGTCTATTGGTGAAAACGTTAAGAATATCTTTTTCTTGACAGCAGATGCTTTTGGTGTACTGCCCCCTATATCAAAATTGACTCCTGCCCAGGCCGCATACCATTTCATTTCTGGATACACGGCAAAGGTTGCGGGTACCGAGGCCGGGGTTATTGAGCCCCAACCTTCTTTTTCTGCGTGTTTTGGAGCGCCCTTTATGCCTTTGCATCCAACGGTATATGCTGAAATGTTGAGTAAAAAAATGCAGGAAAATGGGGTGGACGTTTGGCTAATCAATACGGGATGGACAGGCGGACCCTACGGTGTTGGAACCCGTATGAAACTGAAGTATACTCGAGCAATGATCAGTGCGGCATTGAATGGTGATTTAGGGCTTTACACCTACGATACGTATCATATCCATTCTGTCTTTGGGGTTGCCCAACCAAGAGAATGCCCAGGAGTACCTACAAGTGTTTTAAGTCCAAGGGCCACATGGAATGATGACGATGCTTATTATAAAACGGCCTTTAAGTTGACCAATGCCTTCAGAGAGAACTTTAAGAAGTTTGAGGCGTACGCGAGTGAAGAGATTCGGCGCGGAGGCCCGCAGCGATATGCGTTTTAAAAAAAAGGCCCGATCATTGATCGGGCCTTTTTTTCTTTATTCCAGTAAACTACTTGTTTACACTGGTAATATATTTTTGAAGTGCCATGGTCATTGATGGGGTCTCGGGGGTTGGTGCCTTAATGTCAATTCTAAGGCCCGCATCCGTAGCAGCTTCGACAGTGCTGTTTCCAAATACGGCTATTCGGGTATCATTTTGTTCAAAATCAGGAAAATTCTTCAAGAGGGATTCAATCCCCGATGGACTGAAGAAAACCAAAACGTCATAATACACATTTCTCAAATCAGAAAGGTCACTGATAACGGTTTTGTAAAAAATTCCTCTTTTCCAATCAACGTTTAAATCGTTGAGCGCGTCAGGCACCGAAGATTTGAGAGTATCTGATGAAGGGAGCAAAAACTTTTCATCCTTATATTTCTTAATCAAGGGGACCAATTCGTTAAAAGTACGTTTTCCCACATAGATTTTTCTCTTTCGGTAGACCACATATTTTTGTAGATAATAGGCAACGGCTTCAGACTGACAAAAATATTTCATGGTGTCGGGAACCTTGAAGCGCATTTCCTCAGCGATTCTAAAGAAATGATCGACTGAATTACGGCTTGTAAGAATAATGGCCGTAAAATTGTTCAGATCAATTTTTTGTTGCCTAACGGTCTTGGCCTGAACGCCCTCTACATGAATGAAAGGTCTAAAATCAACTTTTACTTTTTCCTTTTCAATTAATCGTGAGTAGGGGGAGTTTTCGATTTTGGGTTCTGGTTGGGAAACCAAAATTGTTTTTACCTTCATAAGCTCTTCAAACTTTTAGATAGCTTCCAATTACAACCAAGGGTGCAATTTCGAGTGTGCAAAGGTACAAAATAAAATAGAAAATATGCGGAACGAGCACTTTTTGATAGTTTTTCAACAGGTTTATCAGACCAATGACATTAATGGAAAGAACCACGATAATTGCCGTGTAAATGACAGTTTTTGAGTCTTCTAGCACATAAATCAATAGAATGTTCCCCAGAAGCATGATGAGACTACTATGGTTCAAATAGGAGAATTTACTGTATACCACTTCAGAAATAAAACCTTGGGTATTGAAAACAAAACCTTTAAAGAACTGTAGCGCCACCTTGAGAATTTGAAAACCTATGACAGAACCCAAAATAAGTGCAAAAACGGATAGGTAATCCTTTGAAGCATCTTCGGCTTCGGTAAAAGCTTTCCATACTAAAAACAGAAATAGAGAAAGGTTGATGAGTTGAAAAATGGTCATCAGAACATGAAACCAGCCAAATAATCTACCTTTCTTGCTATAGAGCACAATGTATTTGTTGTTAAAGGGGAGAATTAAAAAATTTAAAAATCTGCCTTGAAAAAGATATTTGGCAAGGGTAAGAACAATAAGACTCAATATCAAGGCAATGGTCATCCAATCAAAGGACTCAACGGTTTTGTATATCGGGTTCATGGATTGAATTTTACTGGTTTTCCATTTAGCCCTGGAAGGAGACCATTTTCGGAGATTCCAACCCGAAAGTAAACAGAATTTTGAACTTTGGGTTCTGGAAGTTTGAATTGCAAAAACAATGTGTCCTTTGAAGAAATATTTTCTAAAGAGGGATCAACCCTATTGACTTCTATAGGAATCAATTCTTTTACCTGCTTATGGGCATTGGAAAATGCAACCGAAAAAGACAGTTTTCCAAAGGGGACATCAAAATCATAAGGGTTGAATACTTTTAGGGAATAGCAATTAGGGCAAGATTCCTCTTCCACAATGCACTCAAGCTTTCTGAATGATTCAAAATCATCCATAAAAACCCCATAAAATACTGTTCCATCCAGATGCGAGTAGCTAAAGTCACCACTACTTCTATATATGGTAGAATACAAAACTCTCTCTTTTCTTACCCGTTCCTCAGAATCATCAACCGAGTATTGATTCTTCCTGTACATATGATTGTTTAGACTGAAACTCTTGATACCGGAGTAAAACTCATACATTGGAGCTCTTCTGTATGAGTTTTCACATACAAGGGGGACACCACCTGATTTTTCTTTAACCTCTTTCACCCACGCTTTGTTCCCATGGGTTTCAAAAAGAATCGGAAGAAGGGGTTTATAAACCAGCCAAGCTCTGGCATATAGCATCAAAACAAGACTAATCAAACTCATTCGGAATATCCACTTACGACTCCTTGCATTTTCTATCAAATAGTTGAATGCCAAAACAAGCATTGGAATAGATATTATTATGATCCACTGGGTTTGTACTCGTCTATTGAAACTGGAAACAAAAAAGAAAAGAATAACTCCGTAAGAAAGGTATTTCAATGCTTTCGTGAAATCATCTTGACTTCTGGTTTTAATCAATGCCAGATACATCCAATAAAAGAGCAACCCGAAAATAGCTACCAAATTCACAAAATATCCCAAAGTAAATTTTGTGAAGGAGTAAGGTTGATTGGGTCTTTCGTAAAGATGATATTTGATTGAAACGAAGTCGTTTTCGAAGAGCCAATAAAAATGTGGTGCATACATTGCTAGGGCAATGGCAACAGCCAACCATGCCCTTCCATTTTGTATCAGCTTAACATTGGACAGAAAAACAAAAAAAATGACCAAAAAAGCATGGTACTTGCTGTACATCAAGGCGGCCATTACGGCTCCGAGGGATATTGTAATCAGTATGGAAGGTTTCTGTAGAAATTGTTTGTACAACCAGAGAAACAACGCGGTAAAAAACAGCAAAGGAGTGTCAGGGAGTGTTAGAAAACCATAGGCGTTCATCAACGTCATGGAAAACACCAACAAGAAAAAATGAAGGATATAATTATTTTTTTTAGGATGGGTGATCAAGCTCCAAAGTATAACATAAGTTCCTGCCGACAGTACACAGCTCATGAACCTCACCCCTAATTCACCCGAAAAAAAGAGACTACTCAATTTAATCAAAAATGCTACCATGGGCGGGTGGTCAAAATAGCCCCAGCTCAATTCCTTTGCATAGTACCAATAGTAGGCCTCGTCATAAATAAGTTCGGTAAAATAGCTTTGAATGAGGTTTAAAAAGAAAAGTGCTGCCAGAAGAATAAGAAAAAGTCTGGGAAACTTTTTGGACATCAAATGAATTTTAGATGCTCCAAAGTTACAAATATTGGGCAATTGCCCATGACAATTCAAAAATTAGGAAGGACCAAAAAAGAAGGTATAATGTATTATTTTAGCGCTCTAATTATGAGTGAATGGCGGACGGATTGGTCATCATACCGACTTTTAACGAAATCGAGAATATTGAAGCCATAATCAATACGGTTTTCGATTTAAAAAAAGATTTTCACATCTTGGTGGTCGATGATAATTCGCCAGATGGTACTTCGGATAACGTTCGCGAGTTACAGATTCAATTTCCAGATAGACTTTTCTTAGAGGTCCGAAAAGAAAAATCAGGGCTGGGAACCGCCTACATCCATGGATTTAAATGGGCACTGGCCAACGGTTACGATTACATTTTTGAAATGGATGCGGATTTCTCCCATAGGCCGGCTGATTTACTAAGATTGCATCGAGCTTGCTTGAACGAAGCTGATGTGGCAGTGGGGTCACGCTACAAAAAGGGAGTTAACGTTGTGAATTGGCCTTTGTTCCGGATACTTTTGTCCTATGGCGCTTCATTTTATGTGAAACTGATTACAGGAATGAAGGTGCACGATCCAACAGCAGGTTTTGTTTGTTACCGCCGGGAAGTTCTTGAATCCATTAATTTGGACAATGTTAGGTTTATAGGCTACGCATTTCAAATAGAAATGAAATTTAGGGCGTATTTAAAAGGGTTTAACATCGAAGAGGTGTCGATTATTTTTACGGACCGAATCAATGGTAAGTCCAAAATGAATTCCTCCATTGTCCGTGAAGCTGTTTTTGGAGTGATTACGATGAAGCTGAGAAGTATTTTTTTTAAAAAGAGTTTTTAACATGTCTCGAATCCTTATTAAAAACGCCAAGGTTGTCAACGAAAACAGAGTTTGGGAAACCGACATCCTTCTAAACGGAGATTTTATAGAAAGAATCGATAACAATATTTCCCATGACTCGGCTAAGGTGATTGATGTTGCAGGAGATTATATTTTACCCGGAATCATTGATGACCAAGTACACTTTCGCGAACCTGGCCTTACCCATAAAGGAAATATAGCAAGTGAAAGCAGGGCTGCTCTCGCTGGAGGTATTACAACCTTCATGGAACAACCCAATACGGTACCACAAACCACGACCATTGAAAAACTTGAAGAAAAGCATGCTGTAGCCGCACAAAGCTCATGGGCCAATTTTTCCTTTTTGTTTGGGGGCACCAATGATAACTTGGAAGAGCTTAAACGTCTTGACAAAAATGCTTGCTCTGGAGTAAAGTTGTTTTTGGGTTCCTCAACCGGAAATATGCTGGTCGATGATGAAGAAGTTTTGGAAAGAATCTTCAGTTCGACAGAAATGGTGATTTCAACCCATTGCGAAGATGAAGGAACCATCAGGGCTAATCTTGAGAAGTACAAATCAGAATTTGGAGATGACATTCCTATAAAATATCATCCAGTTATCCGTAGCGAACAGGCCTGTTATCTTTCTTCATCAAACGCAATAGCCCTTGCCAAAAAAACGGGAGCTCGGCTCCACGTTTTTCATCTTTCCACAGGCATTGAAACGGACTTGTTTACCAATGCCATTCCTTTGGAAGAGAAGCAGATTACGGCTGAGGTATGCATCCATCATTTGTGGTTCTCCGATGAGGATTACGACTCCAAAGGCGCGTTTATTAAATGGAATCCAGCCGTGAAATCATCAAAGGACAGGGATATGCTCTGGGATGCCTTGCTGGATGACAGAATAGATATCGTTGCAACCGATCACGCACCCCATACTTTGCAGGAAAAGGATAATCCTTATATCACATGTCCCTCAGGGGGGCCATTGGTCCAACATGCGTTACAAGCCATGCTACAAAAAGAAAGGGAGGGAAAAATAAGTCTTGAGAAAATCGTCGAAAAAATGTGCCATAATCCAGCTAAATTGTTTGATGTGGACCGAAGGGGATATATTAGGGAAGGCTATTATGCAGATTTGGTACAGATTAATCGAAATTCTTCATCGACAGTTGAAAAGTCCAACATTTTATACAAATGCGGGTGGTCTCCTTTCGAGGGAGTGACTTTTGATTCCCAGGTTGTACGTACTTTTATAAATGGCCATTTGGGTTTTGAAAATGGTACTTTTTCAAAGAAGAGAAATACGAAAAGATTGACTTTCAACCGATAAAATGAGAAAAATACTGGCTTTAATAATAACTATCCTTGTTCTGTCATGTGCAGAAAAGGTAATCGAGCCCCCAGAGGATTTGATTCCTAAGGAAAACATGATTGAAATTCTACATGATCTTGCCCTTCTCAAGGCTACATCCACTTCCTTTCAACCTGCTCTCAAAAACAACAATATTGATATAATGGAGTTTTTGTTTGAGAAATATGGTGTTGATAGTGTTCAGTTTACCACAAGCGACCGGTACTATGCTTCCATACCTCTCGAATATCAATCCATTTATGAGGAGGTGAAAGCTAGGATTGCTGAACAGAGCAAAGTTTTGGAAGATGCCAACAAGAGCAGAAATGATAGTATACGAGAAGCCCAAAAATCGAGAAAGGATACTATAATTAGGATAAAAGAGGACAATCAAGAACCTTCCAAATAACCTTTGAACTTGGCGCTGCAGAAAGCAATAACCTTATCTAAAGATTCGTAAGCGAACCTGGGTATTGACAGTGATTTTGTGTTGTCATATATCTCTTGGGTATAGAGTCCTTTAACGATGTTCTTTGTGAGTTTTCTTCGTTTCCTGGTAATAAGTTGGGATATAAAGTCCATACGCCAGAGAATTTCAAGTACCCATAAGGGGACAACTCGGTTCGGAGCGGATACACCTAGGTGAGCAGCCATTTTTTTGAAAGTTTCGAGATAACTCTGGTTTTGGTTCACTAAAATGTATCGTTCCCCTGAAAGTTCGGAAGTCATCAAGAGCATCATGGCCGAAACAACATCATTTACTGAAGCAAATCCGGTACCTCCAGGGAATGAATTTTTTCCACCCTTGGCCACATGTTTAAAAAAAACCCCACTTCCTTGATGCCAAAACCCGGGTCCCAATACAATTCCGGGATTGACTATGATAGACGGAAGGCCTTCTTGCCAACCTCTCCATACCTCCAACTCAGCTTCATATTTAGAAAGGCCATATACGGTTACATTGCTATCGCTCCACTCGGTTGTTTCGGTGATGGTTGTATTTTTTTTTCCTTGCCCCAACGCTGCAATTGAACTAACATAGCACAGTTTTTTGACACCATGCTTTAAGCAGAGGTTTACGATGTTGGAGGTCCCTTCAACGTTTGTTTTCAATAAAGCGCTGAAATCTTTAGGGTCAAATGAAATGAGAGCTGCCGAGTGGTAGACAAAGTCGACTCCCTTGAAATGCACGTCCAAAAGACTCAAATCTGTAATATCGACCTTGACCCAATCTATTTTTTTTACCAGAGATTCTGGATTCTCGGAGTAGTAACCAAAAACCTTGGCAACCTTCGAGATGGAATTTTCAGTTCTATAGGTAGCTCTGACTCTTTCACCCTTTTCTGCCAATTTGAATAAAAGATGAGCGCCAATTAATCCAGTTCCTCCGGTAACCAAAATCATTTCGTAAATGTACCCATTTGAGGTGGATTTATCGATTGATGTAAGAACTTCATTTTATATTTGCACCTACTCAAATACATACAGATGATCAAGAATTTTGTTCAAGAGTTACAATGGAGGGGAATGATTCATGACGTAATGCCAGATACGGAAGAACACCTTCTGCAAGAAATGCAATCTGCTTATGTTGGAATTGATCCTACCGCAGACTCCTTACATATTGGACACTTGGTCGGAGTAATGATGCTCAAGCATTTTCAGTTGGCAGGTCACAAACCCTTTGCACTCATAGGAGGGGCAACGGGCATGATTGGAGACCCCTCCGGAAAATCCCAGGAACGCAACCTTTTGGATGAAAAAACCTTGCGTTACAATCAAGAAGCGATCAAGGAACAGCTTTCTCGTTTTTTGGATTTCGATAGTGATTCACCAAATGCAGCGATGTTGGTCAACAACTATGATTGGATGAAGGACTTTAGTTTTTTAGATTTCATTCGCGATGTGGGGAAACATATTACCGTAAACTATATGATGGCAAAGGATTCTGTTAAAAAGCGTCTTTCCTCAGATTCGAAGGAAGGAATGTCATTTACCGAATTCACTTACCAATTGGTACAGGGCTATGATTTCTTATATCTCTACCAAAAACACAACTGTACGCTCCAAATGGGGGGAAGCGACCAATGGGGAAACATTACCACAGGAACGGAGTTGATACGGAGAATAGGTGGAGGAAAGGGTTTTGCACTGACCTGTCCTTTGATTACCAAAGCCGACGGAACCAAGTTTGGGAAAACTGAAGGAGGGAACGTTTGGCTGGATGCGCATCGGACCTCACCCTACAAATTCTATCAATATTGGCTGAACACCTCAGATGAAGATGCCGAAAAATACATCAAGATATTTACCTATTTAAGTCGCGAGGAAATTGAAAGCTTGGTTTTAGAGCATAAGGAGGCGCCCCATTTAAGAGTTTTGCAAAAGAGACTTGCCGAAGAGGTGACAGTTATGGTACATTCCAAAAACGACTTAGAAAAGGCGATGAGTGCCAGTAACATACTCTTTGGAAAGTCCACTTCAGAAGATTTAAAGGCATTGGACGAGAAGACCTTCTTGGATATTTTTGAAGGAGTGCCACAGGCCCAGTTAGCAAAATCAGAATTGGAAAATGGGTTGGATATGATAGGTGCCTTAGCGGCTAAAACAGGCTTTTTGGGTTCAAATGGAGAAGCACGTAGGGAGTTGAAACAGAATTCAATTTCGGTGAATAAAGAGAAAGTAAAAGAGGACCGATTGATCACTTCAGCTGACCTGATCAATAACAAATTTGTATTGCTTCAAAGGGGAAGGAAAAACTATTTTATGATTGTGGTTGACTAGGGGTCAACTTAGGGCTTGATTTATCTGGTTGATATAAATTCACAAAGGTGTTCTTAACTCTATCTGAGATTAAAAAATAGGGTATCCATATGGCTGCCGAAACAATGCCCTTACCCATCTCCTTATAGGTGTCCATATTGGAATCTTGTAGCTCATCTGGAAAAATTAAACTGTAACCAATCAAATCGAATAGTGGAAAAAGAAAGTTAAGGGCATAGAATGCGATAACCAGATTGGGAAAACTGCTTCTTCTTTTAAAGAATAGGATAATAAGAAGGATTACATACATAAATAAACAAAGGTTAAAGACAAATTCCACGAATAAAAATAAGGTCATTAGTGGGGCGCCTTCGTATCCAGAGTCTTCAAAAACTGACCAAATCCCTGCATCAAAATAGCCTAGGTTGACTATTTGAAAAAGCATGACAAATGGACTTAGGACAAGTCCGATTGCGGGTAAAACTAACCAACCTCCGATGCTTAAACCTTCATGTCGTGACTTCGGTTGAGGATTGTATTTTTCATAAATCATTTTCATTGCGAAAACCGAAAGAATTATGATCAGAAAAGAAACTATATAGGAGAACCAGTTTATTGTTGAATTTTCGCCTAAGGTTCCAGGATGACTTAGTTGATATGCTATTTGGTTATTTATCTTTTCGTGTTTCGATAAAAATGAGCTCACCTTGTCCGCCTCAAGAGTACTTTTTTTAAGCGTGTAATTGTGTTTGACTTTAATGGTTTTGCCTACTGTTCTTACTTCGTTTTTGTACTTAAAACTTTCTTCGTCAATTTCAAAATTATTGTCCGAAGCATTCCAATATTCAGGAAGTCTTAAAGTAGTTTCTTGTTCAAAATCGTATGGTTCCCCCAGAAAGTATGGCATTTTTCGGGTTGGAGATTGTGTGTACTCAATCATGCTCTCAAGAACCACGGGCTGAGTCTCACAGGTCAATTGTCCAGTGTCATCCTTTACCCAAAAGGATGGGATTTCATAATATTCCTCAACTACTACCTCATTCTTGCCATCTCTGAATTCATCTGTAAATCTAACCGGTTGTGTGGATTGAATAGAGGGATATATGCTGCTGTAAAAATTTATAAACTCTTTGTTTATGTTTTCTTCCGTATTCGAATTAAAATAGTCCCTTATATAATTTGCCTTACTACCAGAATATGTAGACTCAATAAGAAAGATGGCTCCACCCCCTATGGAATCGGTAATAATGGTTTCGTTAATTTTTAGACTGGGTTTTGAGTCGTTTTTGAGGATAGAAGAAAGGGAATCGGTATTCTGTTTTAGCAGAAGACCTTTTCCATATTTGGGAAACGTAAAATTCTCGAGGTTACCACCTTGATTGGTAATGGTTGGATCAACGTAGAACGTTTTGCCCAGATACTCGAAGTAAACAATGCAATGATTGAAGAGATTTAGACCAGGCAAAAGCTCATTTGAGTTATTTTTCGAATCCGTATTCACCAAATACGGGTAGGAGGTCAAGCCTTCATTCCGAAGAAGATTCACCAACAACAGAGATTTATCTTTACAATCTCCATAACGCTGGTTTAGTACCTTTTTTGGATTATTTGGTTTATAGGCTCCAATTCCAGATTCAAACCCTAGATATCTGATTTCATCTTGTACAAATCGAATTAGTTTCAGAATTCTGTCCTCTTTTTCCAGCGATTTGTCCATGGAAAAATTAAGAGACCCATAACCGTTTTGGTATAATGGGTTAATTAGATCTACTAAGGATTCCCAATCTTTGAATGTGGTAATGGATATTCTTTTCTGTAGATTGAGCCAATATGGTACATTGATATCGTACTGAAAATAATCCATTCCTTCAGATTCCCACACATACTCAGTTCGATTTTGTGTTTTGTCAATTTTGGGCTCCGTAGCACCATTCAATAATTTATAATATAAGGGTCGCTGATGGCTTGTTATTATCCGGTTATAGATTTTGTTGACTGGGAGCGTATATTGTTGATATAAAATAGAAGAATAATGTCCTTGATTTATTGGATTGAATCCTTTTATTGTATAGGAATATTCAATAATGTCGCCCTTACGAATATCGGTCAGATTTACAACCCCTGTCAATGAACCATCATAAAGAGATCTTTCCAAATTGGATTCTCGTTGAAACGATTGTATCGGTGAATTTACGAGCTTGTCTAATTTTTTTCCATCTCGCAGCACATCTATAGTATTGAATTCCAGCTTTTGAAAAGAGGGGTCAAAAGTCACACTGATATCTGAAAAGTCTTGTATGCCTTCGCTGTTCAGTACTTTAATGGCGTAATGGGCATATTGTTCCTTTAATGCGATATTATCTTGGAAATCTATTAAGAGATATTGAAAGGCACCACTGTCGTCCACTGAGGTATCGGTGACCTCTATGGGAATCACCCAATCCGGCGCTTGTTTTTTAGGAATGGACTGGGATAAAGCATTGGCAACTAGAAAAAACGACAATAGAGGGAACAAGGTATGTAGTTGACGCATATGGGTCGGGTTGGTCAGATTTAGTTAAAACAAGATACACTCTAAAATAGGTATTTTCTTTAAAGAACCATCAAACTACATCCCCTAACATCCGAATGGTCAAAGCGGCCTAAAATTTCAAAAGAGCCATCGACATATACCTTACCCAAATCTT
>NZ_JANQIH010000098.1 GCF_028282265.1 Allomuricauda sp. | reverse complement strand
ATATTCCCTCAGCACAAACCTTGGTATTGTACTTTAAATCTAGGGGGATAAAAAACATAGTGATTTCCCCTGGCTCAAGAAATGCACCGCTTACTTTGGGCTTCTCTAAGAATCCTTATTTCGATTGTTTCAGTATTGTCGATGAAAGGTGCGCTGCCTTTTTTGCCCTAGGTATGGCGATGCAATTACAGCAACCTGTCGCTTTGGTTTGCACCTCAGGGAGCGCATTGTTAAATTATTACCCAGCAATATGTGAGGCATTTTATAGCGATGTTCCTTTGGTCGTGGTTTCTGCTGACCGCCCTAAATACAAGATTGATGTAGGTGATGGGCAGACCATACACCAAGAAAATGTGTTTTTGAATCACATTGGATATTCTGCGAACTTAAAACAAGATGTTTGCCATGTGCCAGAAACTATAAGGCATTTTAGTCCAGACATGTTACATACCACTCAGGAAGAGGTTCAGAAATACAATGAGGAAGAGATTGAAACCGCTCTGGGCATAGCAATTTCACAAAACTCACCTGTGCATATTAACTGCCCTTTTGAGGAACCTTTGTATAGGCAGGTGGAAAATCCCATCGTTCCATTTCCAAAATCTGACCAAACGGATATCAAAGTCCCTGGGAAATTGGATTTTGGAAAGTATGCTTCAGTATGGAATTCAAGCAATCGGAAAATGATTTTGGTTGGAGTAAATCCTCCAAACTCCATTAATGAAAAGGTGCTGCAGAAGTTGTCTGAAGATGAATCGGTTTTGGTGTTTACCGAAACTACCTCCAACCTTAATCATCCTAACTTCTTTCCAAGTATCGATAGCATTATTGCTCCAATTGAAAAATCTGAAAATCGAGATGAGTTGTTCGAAAGGTTGAGGCCTGACTTGCTAATCACTTTCGGAGGTCTTATCGTATCTAAAAAGATAAAGGCTTTTCTACGAAAGTTCAAGCCCGAACACCATTGGCATATTGATAAAAAGAAGGCGTTTGATACGTTTTTTTGTCTTTCAGAGCATATCAAAGTTGACGCGAATAGCTTCTTTGCGAATTTTGAAATTACTCCAAATGGCAATGCTGATTACGGAACCTATTGGAAAAGTGTGAAAGAGTCCTATGAAATAAAACGCAACCAATATTTGGAGAAGATTGACTTTTCCGACTTTTGGGCCATGGATAGGGTACAGCATTCCATTCCAAAGGGATATCAGGTACACCTGGCCAATAGCTCCACGGTCCGGTATTCCCAATTGTTTCCAATGGATAAGTCGTTGACCGTTTTTTGTAACCGAGGAGCCAGTGGAATAGATGGGAGTACTTCCACTGCAATGGGAGCTTCGATTTATAATCGAACGCCAACCTTGCTTATAACAGGCGATTTAAGTTTTTTCTACGATAGTAATGGGTTATGGTTTGACCAAATTCGCGCAGATTTTCGAATCATTATCATCAACAATTCGGGAGGTGGAATCTTTAGAATATTACCTGGAAAAGAAGAAACCGATGAATTTGCCACATTCTTTGAAACCACTCATGGGCATACCGCCAATCATTTGGCAAAAATGTACGGGTTTGGATATAGTTCGGTGAGCCGAAAAGCAGATTTGCAAGAGTCCTTATCCACCTTTTTTGATACTTCGGAAAGGCCGCAGATTTTGGAGATTTTTACGCCTAGAACAGTGAATAACAAAATTTTGCTTGAATATTTTGATTTTATATCTTAGAAGCTATCAACGATTTTGTAATCCTAAAGAACACTAACTATTATGAGTAAAAGAGACGAATTGGTAGAAAAGTATGCTGCCGATATAAAAGACAAGTTTGGTGAAACTCCAGATATGAATCTTTTAAACAAAGTGGCCATTGGTCTAGGGCCGGCAATCTACAATTTGGATGCTTCCAAGGTATCAGGCTCTGATGAGAAGGAGCTCGAAACTGTAAAGAATAACTTTCTAATCAAAAAGTTGGGTCTTTCAGACAATGGTGACCTAATGGGTGCCATTAACTCTGTAATTGACAAATACGGAAGATCGGACAAGAATAAACACCGCGCTGTTATTTATTACATGTTGGCCAAACATTTTGGTAAGGAATCGGTCTATAACTAGAAAAAGATAATTAGCAAACAAAGCCGCCTTCGGGCGGTTTTTTTATTCCCGAACATGGCCCTAATTTTGCCGAATGATAGAACTTGGCAACTTTAATAGACTCAAAGTATTAAGAAGCACAAGCATTGGACTTTTTTTAGGTGATGATGAAGGTACCGAAGTGCTCCTACCCAACAAATATGTCCCTCAAGAATACGAAATCGACGGAGAGCTTGAGGTTTTCTGTTATTTGGACAATAATGAAAGACCCATAGCAACAACATTAAAACCCTTGATTCGAAGAAATTGTTTCGGGTATCTTGAAGTAAAGGAAGTAGGACCTTTTGGAGCCTTTATGGATTGGGGACTTGAAAAGCATCTTCTTGTGCCCTTCAGGGAGCAACAGCAGAGAATGGAAGAGGGAAAAAAATATGTGGTTTATTGTTATTTGGATGAAGAATCGTTTCGGTTGGTGGCGACAAGTAGAATAAAAAAATATTTGTCGAACGAAAAAGTTGATTTTGAAGTCAACACAAAAGTCTCACTACTTGTAAGCCGAAAAACCCCTTTGGGTTGGGAAGTCATAATAAACAATAGTTATTTGGGGTTGCTATTTGAAAGTGAAATATTCCAACCCGTCGCTATGGGTGATACTTTGGATGGGTACATAAAAAATGTACGATTCGATAACAAAATCGATGTTACGTTACAACCCATCGGGTTCAAAATGCTGGAGCCAGTAGCCCAGTCCATATATCATAAACTACAGAAAAGCGGAGGTTTTTTGGCGCTTCATGACAAGTCTTCCCCAGAGGAAATCAAGAACATTTTAAGTATTAGCAAAAAAGCTTTCAAAAAGGCAATAGGGACATTATATCGACAACGCAAAATCCAGATTAAAGAGGATGGGATTCATCTTATGAAATAGGAGGTTTTCTCTTTCAGTTTTGTTGAAGAAAAATTAATACCATTGGGTTTTTTTCTATTAACAAAAAGTTTACATTTGTAGATATAGCCATAACTAACCCCTTGACGCTTATGCGTTTACATTACATCAAAAAAAATACTCTATCATATGCCATTTATTGAAGAAAGTGATTTGCTGGATCTTCACAAGGATATTGATAAGGCTCAAATTATCAATGAGAGACTCCTCGATCAAATCAAGTTTAAAAATAAGGACCTAAAAAAACTCAAACTACAACGTAATGTATTGTTTTCCATAACATTACTTTTTGTTATTGGAGTTTTGGCAATAACCTCGTTTACTGTCGGACTAAGCAGTAAATACGCTCTTGAGAACCAAAACAATCTTTTGGTTTCCATTGATAGTCTTGATGCCATTAAAACCCGTATAGACAACTTAAAGCTTCAAAATCAAGAATTAAGCCTGGTTCGGGAATTCTATTTGGCTAAGGCTTTCCTTGAAAAGGAAAAAATTTACTCGGTGCAGGTGAAATCCTTTGTTGATAACAATGTCACCTTGGCATCTGAAGCTCTCACCAATACTCTTTTTGTCAAAACGAACCCCTTCTACGCTTATAGTCTTGGTAATTTTGAAACTTTGGATGAGGCCCAAGTGTTCAGAAAACAATTGGTCGATATGGGCTTCAAGGATGCGTTTGTGGCTTCTTACAAAGACGGCAAGAGAATAAAAATAGAAGACCCCTATTAGAATTGAGCAATCTAAAGGCGTGGATACTTGCCGCTAGGTTACGTACGCTTCCACTTTCACTTTCCGGAATTATAACAGGTACCTCCTTGGCGCTAAAAGAAGGACAGTTCGATGTAACCATCTTTGTTTTGGCCCTGCTCACCACCATTGGTTTTCAGATTACTTCAAATTTTGCAAATGACTACGGCGACGGGGTCAAAGGGACAGACAATACAGACCGCATTGGGCCGCAAAGAGCTCTTCAAGCAGGGTTGCTAACAAGATCTTCACTAAGAAACGGAATCGTTGTTTCGATTTTGATCAGCTTCCTTTTGGCCATGGTACTTATAATCAAAGCCTTTGGATTTCAAAACATAAAATACCTCGTAATGTTTATTCTTCTGGGGGCACTTAGTTTATGGGCGGCCATTAAATATACAATGGGCAATAATCCATATGGATATAAAGGTTTAGGTGATATTTCAGTATTTGTTTTTTTTGGTCTGCTCGGGGTTTTGGGAAGCATGTTTTTGTATACTAAACACTTACAATGGAGTGCCTTGTTACCCGCAATCGCGATAGGAAGTTTGTGTGTTGGGGTACTCAATCTTAATAATCTAAGAGATGTAGTTTCAGATAAAAATCATGGAAAGAATACCCTTGTGGTACTTATGGGTTTTGAAAAGGGAAAGAGGTATCATTTTACCCTAATACTTATAGCTTTTCTTTGTATGGTTTTGTTTGGCTGGGTCAGTAAAGCGCCTTTTCAATTTTATTTTTACCTGTTGGTATTCTTGCCCATATTCCTACATCTAAGAAGAGTTATGCAGACCCAAGAACCAAAATTACTGGACCCAGAGCTGAAGAAATTGGCGC
>NZ_JANQIH010000112.1 GCF_028282265.1 Allomuricauda sp. | reverse complement strand
GTGCTTTTGATGAAATCCACACCATCAACTATTATGATGATTACGATTTTGATCGCAGTGTCTTCAGTGCCTCCCAAACAGCCTTTGGTGTAACCTCTTCAAGTAATGTTCAAGGGCTTGTCACGGGTACCAAGATAAGGGTATTGGGCACCAATAATTGGATTACTACGATAACCTATTATGATGAGAAGGCGCGGCCTATTTATACAGCCAGTAAAAACGACTATTTAGGAACAGAAGATCGTGTGGCTACTCAATTGGATTTTGTGGGAAGACCAACCAAAGTACGTACCTACCATAACTACCACGGAGGTACGGTCACCCTTGATACTTTTACTTATGACCACACAGGTCGATTGCTGACCCAGACCCAATGTATGTTAAATGGAACCTTGGATGATAGTTGTCCCAGTGGTAATGCGGCTCTTGTCAATCCCACCTTTCAGAATGAGACGGTGACCACAAACCAAGTGGCTACAACCAGTATTACTATATTGCCAACAACAACAATTAGCGGTACGGTAACCTTACGTATTGATCCCAATGCGATGGGTGACAGTGGCCAAGAACTTATTGTGGACAATACTTATGATGAGTTGGGACAACTGGAGCGTAAGAACGTGGGGGGCGATGCCAATGGTAATGGACTGCAGGCTGTAGATTATTCGTATAACGTAAGGGGATGGTTGACTGGGATCAACGATACAAATGACACGGATGCGACCTTGACCAAAGGCGTTGATGACCTTTTTGCGTTTAGGATTGCCTACAACGAAGGAGTTAGTGCACTGTACAATGGCAATATAGCCCGCACCCAATGGCAGACGGAAAACCAGGATGCTACTTTAAAGACTTATGATTACACTTACGACCCATTCAACCGAATTACAAGTGCGACGGACAATACAGGAAATTACAACCTCCATAATGTAACATACGACAAGAATGGGAATATCATCACTTTGAGTAGAAAAGGCCATATTGTACAACATCCAACTTTAGGTCTGGATGCAAACAATGATGGACAGGACGACCATTTTGGGACAATGGATGATATTACCTTTTCCTACTCTAGTGGCAACAAGTTAATGAAAGCTACCGATTGGGCCAGTGTTAATGATTACGGCTTTAAAGATGATGCGATTGATCCTGCTACCGATTATGGTGATGATTATTTATATGATGTTAATGGCAATATGATTCTCGACGATAATAAGGGCATTACGGCCATCACCTACAACCACCTCAACCTGCCCACCCAGATTACTATGGTAGAGGGTACAATTTCGTATATTTATGATGCCACGGGAACAAAGTTGCAAAAGACCGTGGGAAGTTCTGTGACAGACTATGCGGGCAACCATGTATATGAAGACGGTAATCTACAGTTTTTCAACCATCCCGAAGGGTATGTAACCCCCGATGGTAGTGGGGGCTACGATTATGTCTACCAATATAAGGACCATTTGGGCAACGTGCGATTATCATATGCGGACAGCAACAATGACGGGCAAATCGATGCCTCTACCGAGATAATAAGCGAGAAAAATTATTATCCCTTTGGATTGGAGCATAAAGGTTATAATAGTATGATAAGTCCCAATGTAAGTGGTGTTGCGGATAAGTTCAAGTTCAACGGTATAGAATTGGAAAATGCCTTGGGTCTAGATTTATATGAGATGGAAGTGAGACATTACGACCCAGCCATTGCCAGATTTACCTCAATTGATCCCGTGGTACATTTTAACTATTCCACTTACCAAGCTTTCGACAACAACCCTGTTTTTTGGATTGATCCAAGTGGAGCAAACGCACAGGTGGGAGCTGATGGCCTTACCAACGAACAGTGGATAGCCCTTTCTCGACCTGGAGGCGGTGGTTTTGATGCAATGCGAGCGCAGGCCAGACAGAACTTCCAAGATGAGATTGAACAAAATAAGAGGGCTACGGCCGAAGCAGGCGAAGGTAAATTTCTTGTGACAGGTGATGCTATAGGTAGGCCAAAAAGAGTTCACCAGTATATGCAAGCCGATGAGTTGATAGTTAATTTATTATTATGGGCCATTTACGTAAATCAGAATCAAGATGAAAGAATAAGGGCATCTGAAATAGTAGACCATAGGCATAATAAAGATTTAGCAGACCATTTTGAAGATGGCTTAGGAGGAGATTCTGGAGCAAATATCCAAGGAAATAAGATGATTCGCTGGTACACAACTGGAAGAGCGTTTTTTGGATATCAAAGTTCTTTAGTTAATAATGAATTTGTGGATTGGGTTTCATGGGGTAGAATAGGTAAGTTTACAGCATTAAGATTTTTGACAGAACCTGTGAAACTAGGCATAGACACTAATAAGAAAAACAAAATTCCAGCAATTTGGCTTAAGTTTGAGAATGCACCAAGAAGCGATAGGCAAAACCTTATGCCAGGAGAAAGAGGTGATGGATTTTATCGTGATGTCAAACGAGTATTTGACCCTAGAAGTGGGATCTACGATGTAAATGGAGTAAGATATTTACAATGGTTAACAGATTATGAATAGTTCAAGAATTAACATGAAGAAACATAAAATTCTACTGACAATCACGACTATTGCGTGCGTACTAATATCATGTATAAGTTTCAATAAAGGTTCTGAATCAGAGACTTCAATCATTGGTGATTGGTATTTAGAAGGCAACACTATGGTAGAGAGTTTTGATTATCAAGAAGTATATTTTGATGAAGACACTTATTATGTCTTTCTTCCATCCAATTATGAAGTGTCATACAGGAAGAATTATTTTTTTGATGGAAAGAGAGTGTATATTTTGGACGATACCAGACAAGACACCTTAAATACATACTCCATTAAGAAAAGTAAAAATGGTTTAAAAATGAAAGGCGAAAAAGGGACCATTAGCTACATAAAGATAAAAGATGAGAAAAGACTATCAGAACTTTTGTCAAATCAGATTTCCAAGGATTCATTTGATGAGGCCTTTACAAATCGTATGTTGAAGTATGGGGATGGTAGTCGTTTTGTCCCTGCCAATAAGAACTAAGTTTAAACGAAAAGGTAAGAGCCGCAGCAGAGATGTTGTGGCTTTTATATTTTAAGAGGCATACGCTTTTTTAGCCATGTGGTCACGTATCAGGGCATCGATGACGTTGAATATCTGTGCCTGCTCTGCCTCAGGCATATCGGCGATGATCTCCATGCGCTCAAGAATCTTTTTGTCCCTTACGACGGTCGAGGCATTGCCAACAAGGTAATCGAGCGACGCTATGTGAACAACAATGGCACCACCCAAATTGTGGAGGAAAGCAACTACTACCCCTTTGGCCTTAAGCACAAAGGGTACAACGACGCGGGAGTACCCCCCGCTCCCGCTAGATTGTATCTAGTGGGATAGAACATGAGTGAATACAGAAACCACGACGTTGCCGCCGTGGTTTCGTTGTTTCATTTATATTTACGATGCCACGGGAACAAAGTTGCAAAAGACCGTGGGAGGTTCTGTGACAGACTATGCGGGCAACCATGTATATGAAGACGGTAATCTACAGTTTTTTAACCATCCCGAAGGGTATGTAACCCCCGATGGTGGCGGAGGTTATAATTATGTGTACCAATACAAAGATCATTTGGGCAATGCGCGCTTAAGCTATGTGAACAACAATGGCACCACTGAAATTGTGGAGGAAAGCAACTACTACCCCTTTGGCCTTAAGCACAAAGGGTACAACGAAGGTGTATCTCCACTGGGCAATGATGTGGCGCAGAAATGGAAGTTTGGTGGCAAGGAGTATGACGAGTCCCTTGGGTTGGAGACGTATGATTTTGGGGCAAGGAACTATGACCCCTCATTGGGCAGGTGGATGAATATTGATTTGTTGGCAGAATTAGGCCGACCTAATACCCCATTTAATTATGCCTTTAACAATCCACTTTATTTTGTTGATCCTGACGGTAAATGGTCCATTTCCTTCCAAAGAAAAGGACGAACAAGACCAGGAAGGGGAGCTTCAAACGATGGTAATTTTTCGTTTAAGTTGAACACTTTGAACCAATTAGACTATGAAACTGCAGATATTCTCTCACACGCCCCATTAGTCGGCGGATTTGCTGAAGCCTACAAAGCTCAAGTCGGATTCTCAACTAATAATGGTAATGTTGGCAGGTCAGCACTTCTAAACATAGGATTTTCTGCTTCTGGAGGAAAGCTAGTGAGTAAAGGTTTAAAAACGGTGGGCTTAGATTTTGAATCGATAAAGACCTATTCCAATGTCCTTGTTGAGGAAGCAGGAGGATCACTCATAGAGAACTCCCAAGAGGTTTCCACTGAAGAAGCTTTATTCGTTGATTCAGAAGTTGAACGAGGTTTTAGACTTTTAGGTTTCACAGACAAAAATAACAACTTCAATCAAGAAATAATTGATGAGTTAAAATCGAACATCGCAGATCAACTAAATCTTGATTTAAGTAATAAAAAGGATGCTAGGAAGCTTCAAAAAAGAGTCAAGCTTCATTTGGAACAAGTTGGTAGAGGTATAGAAATCTATGCTAGAGCGGCTTTTAAGAGAACTCATGAAGAACAGTCGAAAAAACGTAACGAAGAGAAACGTAAAAAGAGACAAGAAAGAAGAAGATAAATGAAATGAAAAAAATTGGGAAGTTTTTATTTAAAACATATTGGTTCGGGATATTAATAGTGTACCCTATAATTTTTGTTCTTTGTTTATTGATTTTTGGGCCTAAACTGTATCAGTATTATTTCGTTGACTCAAAGTATTGCTTGGGTTCTGAAGATAAATATTTATACAATTATGAAATAGATATAAAAAAAAGGAGAATTTCTGCAGTGTTAAAGGAGGATGGAGTGGTATCATTTGCCATCGGCAAAGGATTAAATCTGTCCGCATTACATACTTGTGCCAAATATAGTAACGATGGATTGAACTTTCCAATTGATAGCGTGATTGTAGGGGATACTATTACCAAAGAGGCAAATTCGGACATATTCAAGGTTATAAAAAATGATAAAACTTATATGTTTAAAATATCAAACTAGGTTTTATGATTTGCAGTATGCCCATTCTTCCCACGCTCCCGCTAGACTTGTGCTGAGCTTGTCGAAGCATCTCTAGTGGTGTAGAGCAAGAGTAAGCAATAACAAAGACCACGGCAGCAATGTCGTGGTTTTTTGGTTATTTTACCGCCATTTGCAAACCGGCGGTAGCGGGCGGTCAGGTTCTTTGCCGAGTAATTGTGCGAATGATAGAGGATTTGTATAAAAACACTTCTTGTTTTCTAATGATTTCTATTTTTGATTCCCCCGAATCTATTAACACTAAAGATGAAATTATGAAGAAAGTGATTTTAGTATTTGGGGTTTTCGGTGTTCTGTCTTCGTCGCTCAAGGCCCAAGAAGGAGGTTATTTTTCAATGGAATGGGGATTACTGCAAGTAGATGGTACCCTTTCTGAAAATTCCAATCAAGGTTTGTTTACGTATACCAAGTTTACGGGTGACCATTTTGGTTTTCAAGGAGGTGTTGGTATGGCGGGTTTTGACAACAGAGACTTTGTTAATTTTGAAGCTTCTGCGTTGTATGCCATAGCCGATAAGAGAATTTGGACTTTTGCAGGACTTGGTGCCAATGACATTGTATTGAAACCAGCTCCTTTGGCCGGTATTCGGATTAATGCCGTGCGAACCCAAAATTTGAATGTATATACAGGATATCGCCATCTATTTCGGCAAACTTCCGAGGGATATTTCAGTTTGGGAGTTATGGTTTCTTTACCAGCTAAGAACAGATCCTCTGCAGTAGCCAGTCTGTAACTGGTGGTTTCAGCAAGAGTCAGCATACAAGCCACGGCAGTTTTGTCGTGGTTTTTTGTTTTAATTTGTTTTTCAACAGATGTAACTTGGAGGTAGTGAAAAAATAAAACTAATAAATGGGACTAATTACCGAATTAATTTTTAGAAGTTTTTTAGCACATTTCGTAGGCTTAAATACTCGTTACTTCGTTTTAAAGGTTTTTGGCTTTAAAAAGAGCAAACAGTATTTAACTGGAAGCACTAGTAATAGCACCAACTCCTTTTCTCAAAATGTTTTGAACGCAATAGTAGGAATAGTAGTAATTTCCTTGGCATCTATTCTTATTGCCTGGTTAGTTTACAGCTAATCCCTCCGCCACCACTAGACTGCGACTAGTGGTATAGAGCAAGAATAAGCAAAAATACAACCACGGCAGTTTTGTCGTGGTTTTTTGTTTTAATTTGTTTTTCAACAGATGTAAATTGGGGGTAGAGGGGGCCTAACTACAATAATTCTCACAAAACCTTGATTATGAGTAACCAATTAAGCAATCAATTGGTTGAATATATCTTAATCTTTGACCGTAAATACTTGTAAATCAACAAAAATCATTGTTTTTTCATAAAATATTGAATTTGCTGGGTTATCTACAAAAACAAACCCTTAACTTTAGTGAAGTCGCTAATTCAAAACTACTTACAATGAAAAAAACAATAATCCTTGGGTTACTGGCCATTTTGGGCAGTACTGCCATTTATGCCCAAAGTACTGTACATGCTGCTTGCGAAGCAAGCGTGGTTGGTTATACCGAAACTAGGAATCCTATCAATTTCTTTACTTTCGCCGATTTGAGATCTGCGAATGGCCAGGTTACTACGGCTCAAATCTCAAATGTTGTGGGAAGCCCTTATATTGTAGAGGCTTTTCAAAAAGGTTCTTTATTTTATGGGGAAGAACGTGTAGGCACTTTTTATGCTCGGTACAACGGTTTTAATAAAGAGATAGAAATCAAAAAAGGGAATTCCCCTGAAGAAGTAGCAAAAGCCTTGGTTAAGGATGAAAAACTAAAATTTGTTTATGACAACCAAGATGAGTTGAAGTTTGTGGCATTTATTGACAAAAAAGGGAATAGACATGATGAGTATCTGTTGACCAAAAGCCAAGGCGATAAATATCAACTTTTGGAAAGACCCTTGGTAACCTATAAAGAGGCCAAAAAGGCTGCGAATTCCTTTATGCTCGATGTACCAAGCAAATTTGTACACCGCACCGAACTTTATGCTTTGGACCTCGGAACCAATATCGCAAGTCAAATTCCGACCAAAAAATCGAAGTTGATTGACTTTTTTGCCGAAAGTGAGCAAATTCAAATTGCTGCGCTCATCAAGAAGAAGTCCTTGAACATTAAAGATGTAAATCACTTATCCCAGATATTTGATTTTGCCAATTCTATTAGTCAAGATATCGCTTTCAAAGAATAATAATCCCGTTCTCGTTGGTTTCTAACCAGTGGGGAGTAGGAGTATCAGAATAAAAGCCACGACAATGTTGTCGTGGCTTTTTGTGTTTAAAAACTGAGCCATAGTGATGGAAGGGGAACCAAAAATCGGCAGCCCATAATAAATTAATAAGAAAAAAAATATGACATTATAAGTTATTTCTTACTTTGATTTACTTTACCTTTAATGGTAATCATCTTCCCAAAATTTGCCTATGAAAACGCCTTCATCGCTTTATTCCGTGACCTCTTTTACGTTTTGGATAACGACAAAAATGAACAACCTCTTAAACTAGTGAACCAATATCAAAATCACTGCCGTATTATACTTCTAACACTCCAATCATTTTAACAATGAAAACTAAACCTATATTTCAATCCTTTTTAATACCAAATAGACCTTTTTATTGGGCAATAGTGATTGCTAGTTTGAGCATCATGACTTTTGCCAATGCTAGTGCTAATAGTCTTTTGCTTACGGTTGACCCTGATTATCAAGCTGTCATCAACGAAGCCAATGCCCAAGGCTATATCTTACCCAGTGCAGACGACCAGAATATTCAAAATCAAGTGGTAATGAGTTTAAAGGCCAGTGGGGTATGGCAACAAGCAGATGTAATTTATTATTTTAAAGGCAGTGGAAGCAAAGAGTTTAAGTTGATTAACTGGAAAAATCCTTCGGGCCCAAAAGCAGTCGAAGTGAATTTTGGAGGAGCCCTAACCTGGTCCGGCACTGGGGTCATGGGAGATGGCTTGGCTACGATAAACACCAACTTCAACACAGGAGCAGGTAGTCCGAATTATACACAAAACAATGCTGGGTTTTATGTTTACGTATCCCGGGCTTACACTTCTAAGCATGGGGGTATGGTGGGCAATGATTCTCCCCTCATTGATGTTTCCATGAGAAATACAGTACAGCGACAGTTTATCAATTCTGACGGAAGTCTTCCTCCCGTATTCGACTTTTCAGGTACGGGGTTATTTGGAATAGCGCGAAACAGTACAACTAGTCAAGTGTTGTCGGTGAACTCAATCACGACCACCAACAGCCTTAATTCGGGTCCATTAGAGAATTCTAACTTTACTTTGTTTGGTTACGGGTCCGTATTGACCTCAGAATTCACACGATTCGATGGAGAGATATCCTATGTGTTAATCGGGGCAGATATGTCTAGTTACCTATCCGTAATTGAAACGGCCTTTTCCATTTCCACTCCTGACCAATCCGATACCCAAGCCCCAACTCCGGCTATACTTGCATCCACGGCTAAAAGTGATACCACGGTGGACCTTTCATGGAGTGGGGCTATGGACAATGTGGGTATAACCGGCTATAGAATTTTTAAAGACGGGACTTTAGAAGCCAATCTGGCGAATGTTTCCTCTCATCAGGTATCGGGCCTTAGCGGCTCTACTTCTTACCAGTTTACTGTAAGAGCGTTCGATGCAGCAGGCAATGAGAGTGCGAACAGCAATGTCCTCAACATAACTACCGATGCTCCTTCTGGAGGAGGCAATAGTGGCAATGGTACCGTTTGGTCCGAGACTAATTCAGTGGCCAGCTATGACGGACAAGTAGCTGTGGGTCGAAGTACGGTTCCCACGGGATACAAACTAGCTGTGGAAGGAAAGATACGAAGTCGCGAAGTACGAGTGGACCAAGATAACTGGCCCGATTACGTTTTTGAAGACGATTATGATTTACCAAGCATTGAAGAAGTAGAGCGATTTATTAAAACCAAAGGTCATTTATTAAATATCCCATCCGCTCAAGAAATTGAAGAAAATGGTGTTCCGTTGGGTAAGATGGACAAGCTTTTGTTACAGAAGATTGAAGAATTGACCCTTTACATCATTGAAATGAAAAAAGAAATAAGAATTTTGGAACGTCGTATTGAAGAGAAATAAAACATGGCCTTGGTAAAGATTCTCTATCTAATTTATCTTCATCAACATTTAGAACAATCAAACCGTGTGATGCTTTACAATAAAAAAACCCAAGAC
>NZ_JANQIH010000255.1 GCF_028282265.1 Allomuricauda sp. | reverse complement strand
GGAATGGTGAAGTTCATACCACGGGAATCTACAAAATTCCCGTAGACCACCCCATACAGGTTGGAACTGAAGCTGTAACCGATGATACCATTGCTGATAGAAGGGTGCACGGGGGTACTTTCAAGGCCTGTTATCTGTTTTCATCTGACCATTATCCCTATTGGAAAGAAAAATATCCTCATTTGGAATGGAACTGGGGAATGTTTGGGGAAAATTTGACCGTCAAAGGTTTAAATGAAACCAAAATCCATATCGGAAGCATTTATCGGTTGGGTTCGGCCCTGGTTCAGATAACACAACCTCGCGAACCCTGTTATAAGCTCGGTGTAAAGTTTGGAACCCAAGAGATTCTAAAGCAATTTATAGATCATGGTTACCCCGGTACCTATGTTCGTGTCCTTGAAGTAGGCCAGGTTAGGGTAGGAGACATTCTTGAACTTCAGGAAGAATCACAAAATCCTATTACGACAAAGCAGTTTTACGAGTTGCTGTTTGCAAGAAAAAAGAACCCTGAACTAGTTCAGTTGGCTTTGACAAATGAGGCTTTACCTGAACGCAAAAGGGAAAAACTTCGAAAATATGCATAAAAAAGGCCCAAAAATGGGCCTCCTCTTGATTAAAATTAACTAAACAACCTATTTTACGCTTATTTTCTCTTTGTAGGTGCCCAAAGAATCGGCAACCACAACGGTGTATTCATCCTCAAAGGCTTTTTCAAAGTTGAAGGCTTTTTCAACAACAACTTCTCCTTCTATTTTCTCACTAAAAACCAATCTACCTTCACTGTCGTACACTTTTAAGGTTACTTTTTCCAATGAAAGGTTCAAAAGGTTAAGAAACAGTGTGTCACCTTTTTTTACAAATACGGGGTCAAGTTCTACAGCTATAAGGCTTTTTTCAACTTCGCTCTTAGCTGGTCCGTTAGCAAATCCTATTGCACCTACCAATAGAACTGCTGCTACTGTAATGTTCTTTAAAACTGATTTCATAACGTTTCGTTTTTTTAAGATTACAAGACAAAACTATGACGGTTTTCAAGGCGACAATACCACCATTTTTTCCAATATCTGTGGAAAATTAACCTAACTACAGTGTTAAAGAAACATTAAGGTTAAAATAGTATAGAATTGTGTTAATTTTGCATAGAATACATATGTAATCGCGCTATACTTTTACTATTGGAAAGAATAATGCTATGATGAACAATCAAAAACCTACGTTTGAAGCTATTGCCCCTAGTTTCGGCCATTCATTCACGTATCAGAAGTTCAGTGAACTCAAAGAAAATAAGAATAATGGCTGGCACTATCATCCCGAACTTGAACTCGTCTATATCAATGGTGGTTCGGGCAAACGTCAAATAGGAAGCCATGTTTCATACTTTAGGGACGGTGACCTTATACTTATAGGGTCTAATTTGCCCCACTGTGGCTTTACTGATAAACTAACAGGAAACAAAAGTGAAACCCTAATACAGATGAAGTATGACTTCTTGGGAAGCGATTTCTTTGATATTCCCGAGATGAAGAACATCCAAAATCTGTTCGAGGTAGCCAAAGGAGGTATCGCCTTCGGCGGAAAGACCAAAATGAAAGTTGGTGAAAAAATGGAAATTTTAGAATATCAGACCGATTTCCAGCGCTTGCTCTCCATACTTAACATTTTGAACCTATTGGCCAACTCTGACGAAATGAAAGTCCTCAATGCACAAGGTTTTTCCATGGAAACTGAGGTAAAGGACAACGACAGGATCAATATTGTTTTCAATCATGTGAAAGCTCATTTCAAAGAGGACATTAGTTTGGATGAAATTGCCAATATGGTGAGTATGACCGTACCTTCTTTTTGTAGGTACTTCAAAAAAATTACCAATAAAACATTTACCCAGTTTGTGAACGAGTACCGTCTGGTTCATGCCTCAAAGCTACTGGCCGAGCAGCCTTTGAGCATTACACAGGTCTGTTACGAGAGTGGATTCAATAATTTTTCACATTTCAACAAATCATTCAAGGCTTTTACGGGGCAAAATCCTTCTGAGTACCGAAATCAGCTGAAAACTGTACTTCAATAGTATGCAGCTATTCCCTGAAAAGGTGCGATTGGACTTGCCGGATAGTGAAATCTGGTACACCCCGCATTTTTTCGATTCTGAAAAAGCGAACCGTTATTTTGATGTTTTACGAAGGGATACTCCCTGGCAACAGGATGATATCACAATTTTTGGAAAAACCTATGCGCAGCCGCGTTTGACCGCTTTGTATGCTTCCAATACCAAAAGTTACTCGTATTCCAGCATCGTAATGCACCCGCAACCTTTCACTTCAACGCTACTTCAAATTAAAGAAGCTATTGAAGCAGATGCTAATACCAACTTCACGACGTGCCTTTTAAATTTATACAGAGATGGTAAGGACAGTAATGGCTGGCACTCCGATGATGAAAAGGAACTTGGTGAAAATCCGGTAATTGCCTCAGTAACCTTAGGGCAGGAGCGTTACTTTCATTTACGACATAAAGAGGACAAAAGCCTAAAGCACAAAATTCTACTCCAACATGGTAGTCTTTTGGTAATGAGAGGCGAAACGCAACACTGTTGGCAACATCAAATTGCCAAAACAGCACGCAAAATAAATGAGCGTATCAACCTTACCTTCCGGGTAATACGGTAATTCGTATTTTTGCTCCGCAATGAAAAAAGAATTTACCGAGCGGGAACTTGACCGCATTATTGAAATGGCCTGGGAAGACCGAACTCCCTTCGAAGCTATAACATATCAATTTGGCATATCTGAACAAGAGACTATCGAGATTATGCGTCGCGAAATGAAACCTAGCAGTTTTAAAATGTGGCGAAAAAGGGTTCAGGGAAGAAGCACTAAGCACCAAAAACTCAGAAATGGCGATGTAACCCGTTTCAAATGTACTATGCAGCGGCAAATTACCGGCAATAAGATATCCAAGCGATAAGACTACTTGAATAAATCATTCAACACCTTTGCCAACCTCAGACCTGCTTTCTGTAGTTGCTGAAACATTAGATCGTTGTATTCATAAGTATATTGATACCCCAATTTGTCCCCAACCTTGGCAGAGTCATATATTACCGAAGCAAGCTTATGGGATTCATCGACCCAATCATAAATGGTCCCCTCTTGAATTATTTTTCGCTTTTTCTTAGGTGCTCTGTCCAATTCATCGGCCAGTTCTGTATAGGTCATTCCGTAGGATTCGATCAAATTCTTGTCCCAAACCCGATGCAAATTACTACCCTCTCCAAACCACTGTACCTGAATATCATTGCCCCCACGGTCATCTCCCCTACCCGCATGTAAAGGTTGGTGAAGGTCACCTATAAAATGAACCAGCATTTTCAGGTAAAACACCCGTTCTTTCCTGCTGCTGTTTTCATCACGGATCAACCGAATACATTCCTCAACTGCCATAACCACATCTCCGTATTCACTTTTTTCTGAATCCTCATAGCGCATATCCAAAGGATAGTTGACAAAATGCCAAGCGAAAAATCCTGAATAGACCCTATCAGCCTTGATTTCATCCGCGAAAGTAGAAACAAATGCCAAACTGTGGCCATCCAAGAGGTCATTCAAAGCTCTCTTGGCCTTTGGGGTGAGGTGATTTTCGGCAATAGCTCCGGTCACCCTATGACCCGTTTTACCCCAAAAATTAGCAGAAACCAAAAAAGGAAGAAAAAAAAGAAGAGCGCAAAAGCTTCTCATCATTGATGAATTTGCCCAAAAATAGGTAATGGAAACGATGTTCAAAACAAACCAACGATGAAAAGGTTGAGAAAAATTCTACAAATAAAAGAGTCGTGGCAAAATCCTATAACATTTGGCATTTTTTTAACTATGCTTCCCCTTAAATTTGGGCGACTAATTCAAATTCACCGATGTCAAAACACTATTTGATAGTTTTTTGGTTGCTTCTGCCACTTTTTATTTTCTCCCAAAACTCACAAAAACAGTTTACAGTAAAATTTATAGACCAAGAGATAACAATTGATGCTATTCTCGACGAATCCGTTTGGGAAATTGCGGAAAGTGCCCATGATTTTCAGCAATATTTTCCTACCGATTCCATTCTGGCTGTTCAGCAGACAGACATTAAAATGCTGTATAGCAATACCACATTGTACATAGGGATAACCCTTAATACCGAAGGTGACGACTATATTATCCCTTCTTTGGAACGTGACTACAGAGCAGGTGGGAATGACAACATCAGTTTATTGTTCGATACATTCAATGATGGCACCAATGCATTTTTGTTTGGCATGAACCCCTATGGGGTAAGGCGTGAAGCCCTTATTTCCAATGGGGGAACTACCCTTAGCGGTTTTACTACTTCTTGGGATATTAAATGGCGTGGTGAGG